>JAGWKU010000068.1 GCA_028873375.1 Verrucomicrobiota bacterium | reverse complement strand
TTTGGCACAGCCGGCGCCCAGAATTTTCATCAGGCCGAAGGCCGACGCGCGACGGGGTCCCTATTGTGTAATAGGGACCTCTGAGCGCGGATGGAAAGGCTGGGATGCTGGCGCAGCCAAAAACCGATTCTTCAAGTTGTTTCGGTATAGACTTTCGTTGTTCTCAACTTCTTTCTTTTGGTCTGGCCAATGGTCGAGTAGGTAAGGGTTTCCTGATGTCTTGCCCAGGGAAATTGCATGATAAATTTCTTGACACAACCGTCACATAGACAATCGTCTTTTTCTGGCAAGCCAGGCAAAAGTAACTTGGCGTTTCGGCACACCACCGAACTGTCTATGAACATGGGTTGTCAAGAAATTTATCATGCAATTTCCCTGAAATTTCGGGCATTTTTTAATTTTGCCTTTTACCTTCTGACTTCTTCTTTTTCTTCTTGGCGGGAGAAATAGAGGGGGGTGAGACGAGAGACCATTGGGTTTCTTGGAGGATGAAATCGATCCGGTCGAGGCGGACGTGGATGACTTGGCCGGCGATGTAGCTTCTGCCGGTGTGGACGCCGTGGAAGCTCATTTTCTTGGGATTGAACTCGAAGTAGTCGTTGCCGATCTGGGAGACGTGGAGGGAGGCTTCGAGGTCAAAGGAGGCGATTTCGAAGAAGATGGCAAAGGGTTTTACGCGGGTGATGACGGCGGGGTAGACGTGGGTGGGGTCTTGGGTAAAGTAGGTGTTGGCGAGGCGGAGCTTTTTGAGCTGGAGGACCGAGCTTTCGGCTTTGAAGGAGAGACGTTCTTTCTCGGAGCAGGCAGCGGCGATGTTATTGAGGTCGGTGTCTGGGGGGAGTTCGTTGGCGAGGAGGCGCTGGATGATGAGGTCGGTGTAGCGGCGGATGGGGCTGGTGAAGTGGCAGTAGTGCTCGAGGGCGAGGCCGTAGTGGCCAATGTTATCGGCTGAGTATTGGGCGAGGCGCATGCTTCGGATAAATCCGACGGAGAGCTGGGTGAGGAGGGGGGAATCTTTGGCTTGTT
The DNA here is from genome assembly GCA_028873375.1 of Verrucomicrobiota bacterium. Classification (GTDB taxonomy): domain Bacteria; phylum Chlamydiota; class Chlamydiia; order Chlamydiales; family SM23-39; genus CAITMJ01. The sequence continues at coordinate 8,309 of JAGWKU010000068.1, read as the reverse complement.
GGAAAAGGGCTTGGATGTCTCGGTGGTTAGGGGTGCCTGGAAGCTGGAAGCCGAGAGACCGGGCAAAGTTGTAGAAGTCTTGGAAGGATTCTGCGGCGGGCTGTTCATGGACGCGGTAGATGAGTGTTTTGCCTTGATTGCCGAGGTGGATGGCGACGAGTTCATTGGCTTTGAGCATGAACTCTTCGATCATTTGGTGGGTGATGTCGTACTCAACTCGCTCGATCCGTTGGGGCATTCCTTTGTCGTCGACGATGACGACGTCGTCGGAGAGGGCAAATTCGATGCTCCCCCGCTCAAACCGTTTTCGCTTGAGTAGGTGGCAGAGTTCGACCATGCGGTTGAGGAGGTCGAGGTGGGGGCCTTTTTTCTTCTCGATCACCTCTAAAGCTTCTCGGTAGGTGAATCGTTTTTGGCTTTTGATGACGCTTCGGACGACTTTGTAGTTGAGGAGGGTGCCGGTGGAGTCGAAATTGGCGAGGACCGACATCGTGAGTCGTTTGACGTTGGCTTTGAGGCTGCAGAGCTCGTTGGAGAGCTGCTCGGGGAGCATCGGGACGCAGCGGCCTGGGAAGTAGGTCGAGTTGCATCGTTGGTATGCTTCTTGGTCGAGGTGGGAGCGAGGTTTGACGTAGTGGGCGACGTCGGCGATGTGGACGCCGAGATGGTAGTGGCCGAGCTCATCTTTAGTGAGCGAAATGGCGTCGTCGTAGTCGCGGGCGGTATCTGGGTCGATGGTAACGCATTCGTCGGCGGTGAGGTCGACTCGTTCTTTGAGGTCTTCAGCGCTCACTTTTTGGCCATAGCTCTTTGCCTCTTCGATCGCTTCGGCAGAAAATCCGTCGGGAAGGCCAAATTCTTGGATTGAGGCTTCGATGTCGATCGAGGGGTCACTGATGTGGCCGATGAGGCGGGTGAGTTCCCCTTCGACAAGGTCGTTTTCTGTATGCCAATTGAGCACTTTGCAGATGATCCGGTCGCCTGTTTTGAGGGCGGTGGCTTTTGCTTTGACGAGAACGGGTTTGTCTTTGCCGAGGAGGGGGGAAAAAGCGATGAAATGGTGGGTCGATTTTTGAACGATGGTGCCGGCGAGGTGGGTGCGGCTGCGCTTTAAGACGGCGATGACAGCGCCTTCAGGGCCTTTGGGTGAAACTTCCCCGGCGACTTCTACTTCGACGGTATCGCCATCGACCGCTTCGCTAATGAGGTGGCGGGGAATGAAGATGTCGGGGCCGTCGCCTACTTTGACAAAACCAAATCCCTTGTGGTGTACAGAGATCGTTCCTGTAACTAAGTGACTGGGCTTCTTAGACTTATGGTGCTGTGGGGGTGGAGATTTCCATTTTTTTTTGCGAGACATTGTCCCCATTGTATCAGAATCTTCTAAAACCTCTGAGAAATTTTTTTGCCGTGCTTCGCGGTCTCGGCGTTCTCGGTGGTTAAATTTAGTTGAATGGGTGCAGGCACACCGCCCAGTTGAGATCGTAACTGGTGCTACGGCCTTTGGTGGGATTTTGGACGAGCAATCCCTTTTTAACGAGATCATCGATCTCGCGAAAGGCCGTCGCTCGGCTAGCTTTTGCAATGGAAACATACTTTCTAGTTGTTAATCCTCTCTCAAAACCACCGATCCCTGCAGTGAGTAGGAGATTGACAACTTTGCGCTGTCGTTCGTTTAGAGAGGCGTGACCGAAGTGCTGCCAGAAGGTAGCCTTAGCGAGCACTTTAGCAACTAACTTTACCGCACCATCAAGGGCTCGGGTATAGCAACCTAAAAACCAACTGAGCCAGGCGGTTATATCCAAGTCCCCTTTCTGACACTGCTCTAAGATATCGTAGTACTGTTTCCTCTCCTTCATAATTTGAGAGGAGAGGCTATAAAAACGGGTGGGAATTTTTTCATCTTGGGCCAAGGCCATATCGGTTAATGCGCGCGCAATGCGTCCATTGCCGTCTTCGAAGGGGTGGATAGTGACAAAATAAAAATGGGCTATCCCCGTTCGTACGAGTCCGTCTTCCTGGCTTTTGCTCAATTCCCACCAGGCAAGAAACTGCTGCATTTCTTTATCAACAGACCGACTAGGAACTGCTTCAAAATGAACTCTCTCTTGTCCCATGCCGCCGGAGACAACTTGCATAGGCTCCTCGCTGGTTCGCCATTCTCCTGTCTGGACGGGGAAAAGGCCTGAACGACCTGTTGGGAAAAGGGCGGCTTGCCATGATTTTAGCCTTTCTGCTGTCAGTGGTTTGCTGTAATTTTTCGTTGCATCAATAAGAACGTCGACAAGCCCATCAACCGCTCTGCCAGGCTCCGGCAGTCCAAAAGTAGAAAGTCCAAGGTGTTTAGCTACGGAGGAACGAACGGATTCGCGATTGAGGACTTCTCCTTCAATTTCAGAGGTTTTCATCGCTTCTTCTGTCAATATGTCTGCGTCTGCCTCGCGGCTCAGCTCAAAACCAATGCCATTTACTTTGGCCAAAAGCTTCCCCTGCTCCAAACGAGCCCTACTAATCAAAGGAAGCAAGGTATCTGCGGCCCACGTAAAATGAGGCCATCTCTCTTTTTGCCAAATCCATTTTTTCATAACTTGAGGCGGTTATAACCCCTTTTCGTTTCATGCGCAATTATTTATTTAAGTCATTTAAAATGAACACATTGCTTGATATGAACGCTGTTGATAAGGAGACAATAGCACTTCAGATGTTGAAGCGATTAGGAGCTCTAATCGCTTCAAGGGGTTAGAGAAGATTTCTATTGGAGAGGTGGGTTTTGAGAGTGGCGATGTCGGTGTATTGCTCGGCGTCGATGCCGAGCTGGCGGGCTGCTTCAACGAACTGGGGGATGTCGTCGGTGTAGAAGCACTCGGAGGGGGACGCGCCGACAGCTTTAAGGGCAGCTTGGTAGATCGCTGGGTTGGGTTTGATGGCGCCGACTTGGTAGGAGAGAATTTTGTGGTCAAAGAGGTTGAGGAAGGTGTAGCGCTCGGAGAGGAAGTCGAAATGGGCTGGGTTGGTGTTGGAGAGGAGCAGGAGGGGAATATTTTTTTCTTTGAGGCGTTGGACAATGGGAATGATGGGTTCGTTGGGAAGGAAGATATCAGAGGCGGCTTGGAAGAGTTCGGCGGGGGTAAATGGGACTTCAGAGACGACAGAGAAGTTGCGGTAGAGTTGGGCGCTTGAGAGGGTTCCTTCTTCGTAGAGGTCGCGAAGTTTTTGTTGTTCGAGGAGTTGTTGAACGTGCTCGAGCGAGAGGCCGGTGCAGCGGGCCACTTGAGTGAGCATTTTCGAGTAGCTGAAGAAGACGAGGACGTTGCCGAGATCAAAAAAGACTCCTTTCATGGGTTAGTGAGCCTGATTTGAAGGGTGTTTTGTAGGAGCATGGCGATGGTCATAGGACCGACGCCGCCTGGAACGGGAGTGATGTGAGAGGCGATGGGAGAAACGGCGGCAAAGTCGACGTCGCCGACGATTTTACCGTCTTTCCGGTTGATGCCGACATCAATGACGACAGCTCCTTTGCGGACCATTGAAGCTTGAATGAAGTGGGGTTGGCCGATCGCAGCGATGAGGATGTCGGCGGAGCGGGTGATTTCTGCGAGGTGGAGCGATTTGCTGTGGGCGATTGTGACAGTGGCATTGGCGCTGGGGTGTTTTTGGACAAGGAGGGCTGCGAGCGGCTTACCGACGATATTGCTGCGGCCGACAATGACGACGTGTTTTCCTTCCAGAGAGATGCCTGTTCGGAGGAGAAGTGTGTGGATGCCGCGGGGCGTGCATGGGACGATCGCAGAGGGATCTCCTCGAAGAAGAAGACCTAGGTTGAGCGGGTGAAAGCCGTCGACGTCTTTTTTCGGGTCGATGGCAAATGTAATCGCTTTTTCATCGATATGGGAAGGAAGGGGGAGTTGGACGAGGATGCCATCGATGGTGGGGTCGTTATTGAGCTGTTCGATTTCGCGGAGGAGGTGAGCTTCAGTGGTGTTCGTGGGGAGTTTTCGGAGGACCGAGTGGATGCCGCATTCGGCGCACGCTTTGCTCTTGGAGTGGACGTACGTTTGGGAGGCTTCGTTATCGCCGACGAGGAGGAAGGCGAGGCCTGGCTTTCGGCCAGGAAGCTTGGCAATGTCGGCTTTGATTTGTTGGAGGATGTCAGCAGCGATTTCTTTTCCGTCAATTAGGCGCATGGATCAAACTCGGTGAAGGAGTTTAATCGTTTGAGGATGGATATGCCCGTTGGTCGCGAGGATCGATTTTTTGGCGCGGAGATCGAAAGGGGCTCCATCCCACTCGGTCACTTTACCGCCCGCCTCTTCGACGAGGAGAACGCCGGCAGCGCAGTCCCAGGGAGCGAGAGAGACCTCGAAGAAGCCATCAAAACGGCCTGCGGCGGTGTAGGCGAAATCAATTGCCGCGGCGCCCAGTCTGCGGATCGGGATGCCCGCTTTGAGGATGTCGATGAAATGCTCGATGCAGTGGTTGGGGTTTTCGGCGAGGTTGTAGGGAAAGCCGGTGGCGAGTATGCAGCGGTTTAAGTGGCTTGTTTTGGTGACGCTGAGGGGGTCGCCGTTGAGGAAAGAGCCGAGCCCTTTTTCCGCGACAAAGAGTTCGTGGGTGATCGGTTGATAAACAACGCCGCAAAAGAGCTGCCCCTCTTTTTCAAGGCCAATGCTAACGGCAAAGTTGGGGATGTGGTGAGCGAAGTTAACGGTGCCATCGAGGGGATCGACGATCCAGAGAAGGGGCGCTTGTTTTTCGCCGCTTGTTCCGCTCTCTTCGGCGAGAAACCGAGAATCAGGGGCATGGCGGGTGATTAGTTGGATGATCGCCGCTTCCGCTTTGAGGTCATATTCGGTGACGAGATTGTGGACGTCGCCTTCTTTGTGTTTGACCGAGAAGCGGGTGCCGTATCCTTGGCGGAGCACTTCTCCTGCGGCGAGGGCTGCTTCGATGGCGAGGAAAGTCAGGGTGTGGAAGGGTCTTTCTTTTTTAGCCAATAGATCACCCACGTTCGACGAAAAGTTCGGTAGAGAATTAAGGGTCCTGCGAACCAGACAAATGCGTAGATCGCATCAGCGATGGGAAAGCAGGCCCACTGCATCATCCACCATTTTCCATCAAAAGGGACTCTTCTGTCAAAGAGAAAAAGGAGGGCGATTTGAAGAAAGCTCGAAATGGCAGAAAAAAGGGCCGTGTAGAGAGAAAATTGGAGGGGAATTTCAGCAGAGAAGCGGTTGCGCCAAGAATAGCAGAGCGCCATGCTTGCGCAACTCCCCAGAGCAGAGAGGCCGAGTGGATCGCTTGTGAGGAGATCTGTGCAAAGACCGGCGAGAGCGGCGAGCCAGAGCGCTTTCCGAAAAGGGGCGAGGAGGGCGGTAAGCGCAAGAAATGGGACGAATGGACTGATTGGTAACCCCGCATAGAGGGTCGCTTGAAACCAGAGGCAGGTGAGGCTTAAGAAGAAGGCGAGGGGGAGCACTGAGACCCTTTATGTTCCTCTAGTCTTTGCATTGTCGTCTTAAGGATGGCTGCATTATCGAGGAGGAGTTGGTGCCACTTCCAGGCTGATTCGATGATGACGGGGAGGGAGGAGTGTTGCGGCGAGAAGCCCAAGATCTCTTTTGCTTTTTTATTGTCGGCGGCGAGCATGGCGGGTTCACCGGCGCGTCTCTGCTCGAGACGAACCGTGACTGTTTTACCGCAAAACTTTTGCACCGCGTCGATCAGCTCGAGCACTGAGGTGCCTACGCCTGTTCCCAAATTGATCTGGAGGCTTTTTCGATTGGCCAATAAATGTTGGAGGGCCAACACATGCGCATCAGCTAGGTCTTGCACGTGGATGTAATCTCGAATGGCGCTTCCGTCTCGGGTGGGAAAATCGGTGCCGTAGACGACAATTTCTTCTTTGAGTCCCAACGCTACTTGGATGATGCATGGGATGAGGTGAGTCTCTGGCGTGTGATTTTCTCCGAGATGTGTTTCCAGGTCAGCGCCTGCTGCGTTGAAGTAGCGGAGAGTTACTGTCTTGAGTTCATGAGCGGTGTCGAAATCGGCCATCATCTGCTCGGCGATCAGCTTACTTCTTCCATACGGACTGATTGGCAATTGAGGGTGCTCTTCAGTGATTGGGTTATATTGTGGATTGCCATAGGTTGCGCACGTGCTAGAAAAGACCAAGTTGAGGAGTCCTTCATCGCGCATCACTTCGAGCAAGGAGAGGGTGCCAGCGACATTGTTGCGGTAGTACTTGCCTGGGTGGTGCATTGACTCAACGGCCGATGCGTCAGCGGCAAAATGGAGAACAGCGACTGGTTTGAACGAGCGGATGGTTTCGGCTAGTTTCCCTTTGTCGGCGAGATCTCCTTGCACAAAGGGGCCCCATTTGACAGCATACGCATGACCTGTCGAGAGATTGTCGTATGTGACCGGCAGGAAACCAGCCTTTAAAAGCGTCTTACATGTTTGGCTGCCGATGTAACCGGCTCCGCCTATCACTAAAATTGTGTCCATCAACCTTTAATGATTTCGAACTTTCTGCTTTAATGCAAGTGGAAAAAATTGCACCACTGAGAGCGCTGAGAACGCTGAGGCGGCGATGCGCCGCAAAAAAAAGAATTTTTCTTTTCTCTTCTTCTTTTGCCGCGCTTCGCGGCCTCAGCGTTCTCAGTGCTCTCAGTGGTGCAATATCGACCGCGTTTCGCGGCTTTCTTACGAGGGTTGGAGGATGTCGGGGGCGCCGATGCTGATATAGTCAAAGCCGCGGCTCTTCATATCGACCGGTTTGTACTGGTTGCGCCCATCGAAAAAAGCAATGCCGCGCATATGTTCGCGGATAGGCTTGAAATCGACGAGACGAAATTGTTTCCACTCGGTGAGGAGGACGATCGCATCTGCGCCGGTTGCAGCTTCAAGTTCGTTGTTGCACCACGTAAGGGAGGAGTGGTTGGGGAACATTTTTTTTGCATTGGGGATGGCAATGGGATCGAAGAGGCGCAAATGAGCTCCTGCGGCGAGCATTTGGTCGATGAATTCGAGCGAGGGCGCTTCTCGCATGTCGTCGGTATCAGGCTTGAAGGAGAGACCCCAAACGGCGATGCTCTTTCCCTCAATCCCGCCACGGTTTGCAAAGTAGCGGATTGCTTTTTGAGCGAGGAGTTTTTTCTGTCGGACGTTGACTCGGTCGACCGCTTGGAGAACAGAGGGTTCGACGCCCACTTGTTTAGCCGTCGCGATGAGCGCCCGAATATCTTTGGGGAAGCAAGATCCGCCGTAGCCGACGCCTGGATAGAGGAAGCTGTAGCCGATGCGTGTGTCGGAGCCGATTCCTTTTCTCACTTCGTTGACGTTAGCGCCCACCTGTTTGCAGATCTCGGCGATTTCATTCATGAATGAAATGCGGGTTGCAAGCATGGCATTAGCGGCATATTTGGTCATCTCAGCCGACAACGTGTCCATGGTGATGATCCGGTCGTGACTCAGCGTGAATGCCGAGTAGATCTCCTTCATGACTTCCGTTGCTTTCGGCGAGTCGGAGCCGATGATGATCCGGTCGGGCTTTAAGCAGTCTTGGACGGCCGCGCCTTCTTTCAAGAATTCAGGGTTTGAGACGACGTCGAAAGGAATGGAAATGCCTTGTCGCGCTTGCTCTTCTCGAATCGTCTTTGCGACAAATGCCGCTGTTCCTACGGGCACGGTCGATTTGTTGACGATGATTTTGTACTCTCTCATTTCCCGAGCGATCGACAACGCGGCCGATTCGACGTACTGCGTGTCGCACGAGCCATCTTCTTTCGACGGTGTTGGCACGGCGATGAAACAGACGTTCGCGCGGGGCACGTTTTCTGAGTAGCTGGTGGTGAAAGTCAATCGATTTTGTTGAACATTGCGTTTGACCAGTTCTTCAAGACCTGGTTCAAAGATCGGGATGATTCCCTGTTTTAGCTTTTCGATTTTTTCAAGATCGATGTCGAGGCAAATGACGGTGTGGCCCATTTCCGCAAAGCACGCGCCGGTGACAAGACCCACATACCCTGTCCCGACCACTAGAATTAGCATGAATATTTCTCCAGCAAAGCATCTACAATTACCAGAATGAAAATCAAATGTAAAGCAGCTTTACCTGAAAGGCAGAAGTCAGAAGGCGAAAGGCAGAAGTAGAAGATGCTTCTATACCCAAGTAATCTCAAAAGTTGGTCGCGGGCGCCCCAATAGGCCTAAATTTGTCCCTCACCCGACCCCTCAACGTTTGACCTAAAATAGACTCTGCAGTCACAGTCGACAACACTGCGAAAAATCCGAAAATTGCCCCCTTA
>JAGWKU010000067.1 GCA_028873375.1 Verrucomicrobiota bacterium | reverse complement strand
CAAGCTCGATCAAATGATCGACCGTATTCTAGGAGGATCCCAACTTGAAACAGAATCTAGACGCCTCGCTTCCTGGCTCAACGAATATCCAACCGCTACCATCGTGTTAGGATGTACCGAATTTTCCCTACTCAATGAAAGAACCCCTCTTTTTGACGCTGGTTTAGACAAGAGGTTTACCCTCTGCGATCCAAACTTAATAATAGCTAAACAAATCACTGACAAGTGTTATGAACAGTCTATCCCACGAATCAACTCCTAAATTCACAGTCTCGTTTCCAGCGCCTTCCGGCCACCAGCTGGCGGAAGCAGCAGACTCTGACACAACCGTTTATCTTTGGTACATTGGAAGCCATGGACTCAAGCACGAAGCCATTTCTTTTTATCAACCCCACATTTCCACCCTCTGGTCCAGAGGAGCAACTATCAAACTATATGATTTAACTGCCTGGAGCGTCTTTTCCGGCATTGGGAAGCTAGACCATCAAAGCCGCCATGTAGCCGCCATCAACCTCTTTGCGATCGAGAGAATCCAAGCCATCGCCTCAAGCGATTTTATCCACTGGCTAAAAAAACCCCCTAACCCAGAATATATGCAAAAAACCCTCCTTGTCAGGGAAGAAATCTACAAACTTAGCGCCGACATTCCTGAAGCCGGCCTAAAGATGGGCCAAGTCTTTGGAGATGAATTTCCTCTCCTCGCCCCTCTCCAGAAACTCGACGTAGCCCGCTGCTACTCTGCCCTCCAGTATCTGGAAGGAATCTATCTTGTAGAAACAGCCCTCAAAACACAACCCAAGCGAATCTGTTTTCATCTGGTCAACCACGAGAGAAACTACTATCCAGCTCCTTTCGCCAAAGATCTTACCCATCTAATACAAACCATCCATGATGTCTCTATCGAATTTTGGTCCACCTCCTACGGAGAAGCCGCCCATCATCGCCCCTACAACCGAGGGAAAGCCCTAAAGGGCTCCCTTACGCCCAACGACCTACTAACACAACCAAATCAAAAACCTCGCTCAACCGATGACGATGGCAAGCACTGAGCACTTCGCCGAGGATCTATCTCATCGAAGCATCCAAGCCCCACCTCCAGCACTCCACCGTCATCGACGACCACGTCGCTGGCAATCGATTAGATAAGCGGCTGTGCCTCCAATGAACCACGCCCTAAAGGACGGGGAATGATTTGGGAGGAGTTTCGAACTCCTCCCAAATTTGGATGTGAATTACCCGGCCCTAAAGAGGCATCGTCCGATACCACACCATGGTATTAATCCACTGCAGCCATACTGTGAGAGCGCCCGCTCGATCTCCAAACGCATGAAGAACCCAAATCAGGACAGGTAGGCGCCATTAAGCGCTTCCGATGAACTAAAAGCTGTGATGAGTTGCCCGGCTTTATTCCAATCTTTACGCCAATCTTCAGCGTAAAATTTTTCTGGTTTGATCGTCGTAATAATTGGAAGTGGGTGGTTGGAGAGAGGTTGAAAGGGGTGTCATTAGAAGTCTCCTTAAGAAGAGTGGTAGCCGGACTTCCCCTCCGCTGGCGAGCGAAGCGCTCATCCCGTCAGGTCGGGGTCCGGTTGCGCCCGATTTTTGCAAAACGCAAAAATATCGGTGCTCACTTCAAGTCCGGTTATCTACCCAGTTCGCGCCAGAGGCGCTTCACCTTCAATCACCCACGCGACCCAAACTGTTGGGTCGCCTTTTTTCGAAGCGAAAAGGACGGTTGAAGCCACGCAGATAGCTTCCGCTACCGTCAAAATGAAGCATTTTGACGGTAGCCGGACTTGAACCAGCGACAAGCGGATTATGATTCCGCTGCTCTAACCAGCTGAGCTATACCGCCAGAAAATTAGCGGGGGTAGGACTCGAACCTACGGCCTTTGGGTTATGAGCCCAACGAGCTAACCACTGCTCCACCCCGCGATAAAGAGAAAGCGCAAGTTTAGCACGCCGAGCGATTTATCTCCAAATTTTTTTTCTTTTCGATGAGAGAAAGGATTGCGTTCCACGTTTTTTGGGTGGAGCCGCGCAAGGTTTGTGTGAGCGCTTGGGCTGCTGTGCGCATAGCGAGTGGATTGCGGGCATACGCTTCGATATGGGAGAGGAGTTGATCGGTGGAGAGTTGAAGGCCGGCGCCAGAGCGGAGGAGATGGGTGGCAAGCTCTTGTTGTTGGTGCATGTGGGGGCCGAAGAAAACGGGAGTACCATAGAGGCAGGGTTCGAGGACATTGTGGCCGCCAATCTGTGAGGAAAAGCTGCCAGCGACGATGGCGAGTTGAGAAAAAGTGTAGACGATCGGAAGCTTAGCCATCGCGTCGACGAGAATCACCCTCTCCCCTCCCCTTTTTTGATCGAGTTGGGTCCAGCGGATATAGGAGAGTTTTTTCTTGTCGAGAAGGGTTGCGACTTCATCGAAGCGCTCGGGATGGCGAGGGACGACAAAGAGGGTCGCATCGAGGGACTGGAGGGCGTCGAGGAGCTCTTCTTCTTCAGGGGCGTGGGTTGAGACGAGGGCAATGGCAAATGGAAGGGAGCCGAGGAGGGGCTCCCAATGGGCTCGGTCGACAGGGAGGGGGGCGGCGTCAAATTTGAGGTTGCCAGTGACGTGGATTTTAGCGGAGTCGTTGAGGGCGGCGAAATGGGCGCGGTAAGTTTCGTTTTGAACGAGGAGGAGATCGAGGTGTTTAAAGAGATGCTTGGCGAGGGGGCGAAGAAGTTTGAGGCGGCGAGCGGAACGGTCGGAAACTTTGCCGCTGACAAGGATCGTTTGCCCGCCGGCGGCGCGTACCGTTTTAAGGAGGTTGGGCCAAAGGTCGCTTTCCATGAGAAGGAGGAGTTGGGGGCGAAGGGCGCGGACCCATTTGCGGAGGACCCAGCTAAGGTCGAGGGGGAGAAAACGATAGGCGTCGGCGGCTTTCAGGGTGCGCTTGGCTTCTTCTTGGCCTGTGACAGTAGTGGTGGTGACGAGGAGGAAAAAGTGGGGATAGGTTTGTTTGATTTTTTGGACGAGAGAGGCGGCGGCTTTGACTTCTCCTACAGAAACAGCGTGAAGCCAGACGACGGGGCGATTTTGGGGGTCGGGAATATCGAAACCAAATCTACTTGCAAGGCTTGGGAATTTCTTTCGCTTCTCGCCGAGGTTCTTCAAGGAGAAGAAGAGAAAGCCGAGGAGGATCGCGAGGTTATACATCTTTGAGTACGATGTTCAGAAGCTTATTCGGAACAAAGATGGTTTTGACAATGTCGCCTTGCAGGTGTTTTTGCATTTCAGGTTGTTCGCGGACGAGAGTAAGGAGCTCTTTTTCGGTGCGATCTTTCGGGAGCTCGATTCGACCGCGGAGTTTGCCGTTCACTTGAATGACGTAGAGAGCTGTTTCGTCGACGAGGTATTTGGGGTCGACGGGAAGAATATGGGCGTAGGTGAGCGACTCTTTTTCGCCGATGTGTTGCCAGAGTTCTTCGGCGATGTGGGGCGCGAAAGGATAGAGCATTTGGATGGCCTGCTTGAGGCAGCTTTTCGGGTAGCTTGCGAGCGGGATGAAGTGGTTGAGAAATTCCATCATCGTGGAGATGGCGGTGTTGAATTGGAGGCTTTCGATGTCTTTGGTAACGGAGTTGACGAGTCGGTGGGTGAGCTTGAGGGCTTCGAGGTGCTCTTCTTCGACCACTTTGTCGGAAGTAACCATGTCGTAGAAGCGGTTGAGGAATCGCTTGCAGCCGTTGACCGCGTCGGTGCTCCATACTTTTTCTCGCTCAAAGGGGCCCATGAACATCTCGTAGAGGCGGAGCGCATCGGCGCCAAACTCTTCGATGATTTCATCGGGCGAAACGCCGTTGAGTTTCGATTTCGACATCTTCTCGACTTGAGAGATGAGTTCTTGCCCTTTTGAGAAATAGGCGCCATCGCGTTCTGTCACTTCGTCTGGAGATGCGTAGCCGCCTTGCTGGAACTTGTACGAGCGGGCAGTGACGAGCCCTTGGTTGCGGAGCGTCATGAAGGGTTCTGCAGTATGGACAAAGCCGCAATCGAAAAGCACTTTGTGCCAGAAACGGGCATAGAGGAGGTGGAGGACGGCATGCTCGACGCCGCCGACGTAGAGGTCGACCGGCATCCAGTATTTTTCCGCCTCACTGCTCCAGGCAGCTTTTTCGTTGCGAGGATCGCAGAAGCGGAGATAGTACCAGCAAGAGCCAGCCCATTGAGGCATGGTGTTGGTTTCGCGGAGGGCTTTACGTCCTGTTTTGGGGTCTGTGATCTCTACCCAGTCAGGGACTTTAGCGAGAGGACTTTTGCCGGAAGAAGCAGGTTTGAAATCTTCGAGTTCAGGAGGCGTGAGGGGAAGTTCATCGAGTTCAAGGGCTCGCATTGTGCCGTCGGCGAAGTGGAGAATTGGAATGGGTTCGCCCCAATAGCGTTGTCGAGAGAAGAGCCAGTCGCGGAGTTTGTATTGAACGGTCCGTTTTCCCTTCGCGTGTTTTTCGAGCCACTGGATGATCTCTTCTTTCGCTTGGTTCATCCGGAGGCCATTGAGGAATTGGCTGTCGATGGCTGTCCCGTCGAGCGTCCAGCACTGTCGTCCGGCGAGCACTTCGGTTTTCACCTCTTCAGAGGCATCGGGGTCATAGACGGGAATGATGGGGAGTTCGTATTGCTGTGCAAAGGCAAAATCGCGCTCATCGTGCGCAGGGACAGCCATCACGACGCCGGTTCCGTATTGCATGAGGACGTAGTCGGCGATCCAAATGGGGATCTTCTTTCCGGTGATCGGATGGAAGGCAACGCTGCCAGTCCATACGCCACTCTTGTCTTGAGCGAGATCTGTTCGATCGAGATCAGTTTTTGCAGCCGTTTTGGCACAGTACTCGTCGACCTTGCTTTTCTGATCTGGCGTTGTGAACGATTCGACGAGGGGGTGTTCAGGCGCTAAGACGAGATAAGTCACTCCAAAGAGTGTGTCGGGGCGTGTTGTGAAAACGACGATCGGTTCGTGGCTTTTCTCCGAGGTGAAAGTGACGACAGCTCCTTCGCTGCGGCCGATCCAGTTAGCCTGTAATTTTTTCAGATGGTCGGGCCAGTCGAGGAGATCGAGGTCGACGAGAAGCCGATCGGCATACGCGGTGATTCGGAGTACCCATTGTCTGAGCGGGCGCCGCTCAACGGGGTACCCCCCTTCTTTGGACTTTCCGTTTTCGACCTCTTCGTTGGCCAAGACGGTGCCGAGGGAGGGGCAAAAGTTCACGTTGATCTCCGCCTCGTAGGCAAGTCCCTTTTCGAAGAGCTTGGTGAAAATCCACTGGGTCCACTTGTAATAAGTCGGATCGCTGGTCGCGATTTCCCGGTCCCAATCATAGCTAAAGCCGAGCGACTCGAGCTGCCGCCGGTAGGTATCTATATTGGTGCGGGTCGTGACGGCGGGGTGGGTTCCCGTTCGGATGGCATACTGCTCGGCGGGGAGGCCGAAGCTATCCCATCCCATCGGGTGAAGGACATTGAAGCCTTTCTGCCGCTTGTAGCGGGCCAAAATATCGGTGCCCGTATACCCCGTCACGTGGCCTACATGGAGCCCTGCCCCAGATGGGTAGGGAAACATGTCGAGGACGTAGTACTTGGGCTTTGATTTATCGACTTCGGCCTTAAAGGTCTTTTTTTCTTTCCAGATCTTTTGCCATTTCTTTTCAATGGCACGCGGCTCGTACTTTGGCTTCATCAGGTCTCCGGAAACCCGGTCCTTTAGGGCCGGGTAATTCACCCAAATTTGGGAGGAGTTCGAAACTCCTCCCAAATCATTCCCCGTCCTTTAGGGCGGGGTTCATGGGGCTTAAGTATAGAAGATTAGAATCCTAAATGTAAAGCGGCTTAAGTGTATTGAACGGGCGCTCGGCCGTTCACGGCCGAGTTAGCCGAGCTATCGATCAAATTGCGGCAAGGTACTTGACGCCCCTTGAAGTCTTTCGGAACGAGGGCATGAGGAGAAATTTCATCAGGTCTCCTGAAACCCGGTCCTTTAGGGCCGGGTAATTCACATTTTCGCTGGATGTAAGCGTCCGTTTCGCCCCAGGGAAAGTGGACCGGCACAGTTTCGAGGAGCTCAAACCCTTCAATTGGCTCGCTGATCGTAATGAGGCGAGCTCCAGGTCGAAGGGACCGGAGGGGTGCGAGGAGCTCGGGGGCGTGGTCAAGTGTATAGAGGTAGACGACGCTTGCTTTACTGAGATCAGCATCGGCGATCGATTGGCAGTGAAAATGTGCTGGTAGACGAAAGAGGCGGGCGAAAAGTTGCGATAGGGTTGCAAGCAGCGGAATCCATTCAATCCCTTCGACAGAGCAGCCGACGAAATAGGCGGCCCAGAGGCATGTTTTTCCTCTTCCTGAGCCAAGTTCGACATAATGGTCGTCTGACTGGAGTTTCGCGGCTGTAGCGAGTGTTTGGAAGGTTGTGAGAGGTGTCTCTCCATATGCGTGAACCTCCCCCTCTCCTCTCTTTTCTAAAAACTTTCGACACATGCGGTAGGGATTGAAGAAAAGCGAGGCGAGTCCAAAGCAGAGATCGAGCGCGGCAAAGCGAAGAGCGCGGTAATAGCGCCACACAACTCTTCCCTGCTCGCGCAGTAAAAAGGCTTTTACTTGAAAGAAGATGGTTACCAATTTACGTAGACCCCGATTTCTACGGGAAGAAATGTATCACATGGAAGCTTTTTTTCCTGCATTGCGAGATAAAGGTCGTAGGGAGGGCGATTTAGAGGCTCATCGGAAAGACGAAAGGTGTTCCAATGCATGCCGAGGCTAAGGCGAGAACCGACGTCTTGGTGGATGCAGACGCCATCCATCGGGCTCGAGTGGACGGGCGCCATGAACTTACGGGGCACGTAGGTGCCGATGGGGATGAGGCTGAGGTCGATGGGAGTAAAAGCTCTGCCGATTTCTTTGAAATCGAACTCGTTGTAGCCCGTATCACCGACGAAGTAGAACTTTTTCCCAGAGCGCGATTCGACGACATAGCCGTTCCAAAGGGTTTTGTTCTTATCCCAAAGCGTGCGGCCTGAGAAATGCTGGGCGGGCACAGCGGTGATTTTGTGCTCCCCCATTTGGTGTGAGGTCCACCAATCGAGTTCGACAATCGATTGAATGCCCCTGCGGCGAAACCACGGAGTGAGACCGTGAGGAACGATCCAGACGATCTGCGGCTGCAACGAGAACAATTTTTCAATCGTCGCTCGATCGAGATGATCATAGTGGTTGTGAGAGATGAGAACGGCGTCGAGAGGGGGAAGGCTTTCGATGGCAAGTGGAGGCTCAGACCTTCGCTCAAGTGCTTGACAAGGAACGGGAGAGCAATAGCGGCTCCATACCGGATCGGTGAGGCAGCGCCATCCGCCGCAATCGACCAAGTAGGAAGAGTGGCCGATCCACAGCGCGTAGGGTTTTTCTCGATCAAATGGTTTGGCGTGTGCTGGATAAGTAAATGTTTCTGGCATCGGAGGGAGATGAACAACGTCATCGTAAAAGCCGAACTTCCACAAAAAGACATCTAAGAGAGAGCGGCGCTCGTTCTCTAAGTGCGGATTGACGAAGCGGCCTCTTTTCTTCGGGGGTATGCTCATGAGCATATCCGTAGAATTCGAAGGTAGACCCTATAATTTTCGCGTATGCTCATACTTCGCACCATACTCGATTTTTGTTTTACTGCAACTTCTCTCTTCTGTTCGCTGATTTTGAGCGCTTTGCGACCGACAAGACTTTTAAGGCCCAGTATGTTATATTAAATTCCATATTCCTATGACACAACTTACGCGACACCCGGAGGGAAGCATCCGGGAGTTGTGGACCATTTCATTGCCATTGATGGTTTCCACACTCGCTTCCCTACTGATGATTTTTACAGACCGGATTTTTTTGGCCCGTTATTCGCTGAGCGCACTCAATGCGTCGGTGAATGCCGGGACCCTTGCCTGGGCAATCATGATCACCCTCGGGATGATTACCGCCATGTCCGAAGTTTTTGTCGCGCAATACAATGGTGCGAAGCGATACGATCGGCTTGGCGTGCCGGTATGGCAAATGATTTGGTTTGCCCTCTTTTCGTTCCTCATCTATATCCCGATTGGCATTTGGGGCGCTCCTCTGATCTTTGAAGGGAGCCGCTATGCCGAGTTTGAAACGGTCTACTTCCGCTGGCTGATGTTTTTTGGTCCCAGCTACGCTCTCATGACCGCCTTTGCTGGCTTTTTCATTGGCCGCGGAAAAACGGCCGTCATGATCTGGCTTGCTGTCATCGCCAACCTCCTCAATATCGTCCTCGATTGGGTTCTCATCTTCGGCGTCCCCGGCTTCATCCCCGAACTCGGCATTCAGGGAGCCGCCATTGCGACCTGCACGGGCTATTTTTTTGAATCGGCCGTCCTCGCCTATCTTTTCCTCAGCAAGGAAAACCGGGAAAAGTTTGGTACCAATCAGTGGAAAATCGACTGGGCTGAGATGAAAAAGTGTTTTCGAGTCGGACTACCGCAAGGCATTTTCTGTGGCTTGGAGATCTTCGGCTGGTCGGTCTTTTTTTGGATGATGACCTCGCTCGGCGAAATGCACATCACCGTTTCCAGCATCTGTCAAAGCTTTACCATTCTCCTCTCTTTCTTTTGCGATGGACTCAGCCGAGGCGCTGCCGCCGTCGCCGGCAATCTCATCGGCGGGCAAAAGTCCTATCTCCTCAATAAAGTGCTCCGCTCAGGCGTCGTTCTCTTGATCCTCTTTTCGCTCTTCACCTCGGTCTTTCTCGTGATCGACCCTCAAGACACGGTCCGACTCCTGTTCTTCGAACACCTTCCCTCCACCCCGGCCCCTTCCTTTACTCTGGATCCTTCGTTGCAAAGCGCTGTAAAGACCTGCACGATCTGCGCTTTCGTCTACATGTTTTTCGAAGGATTTCGCTGGCTTCTTTCCGGCCTTCTCGTCGCTGCGGGAGACACCCTTTTTCTGCTCATCGCCGGAGCTCTCTCCGTATGGCTCTTCCTTCTCCTCCCCATCTACCTCTTCGTCGTCCGGCTCCATCTCCCGGTCGAATACGCCTGGATCCTCACGGTGATCTACAGCGGGCTTCTCCTAGTGGTCTACTGGATTCGCTTCAAGCAAGGCCGTTGGCAAAAAATCGACCTCCTTGAGGAAGATTTCGAAGACGAGCAACAAGCGCTCGATTAATGTAAAGTCGCTTTACATTGCTGAAATCGGCGTTTCGCCGTTTGACAGCACTAAGCTAATCCTTTACCATTTCTTCTTCACAAAACCCACTAGGTTGAAATGGAAAAAGAATACGTTATTTTCTCTCTTGTTCTCGACTTTGCAACTTTTAGCCGCCTAGTTCACGCGGCCTGAAGCACCCGCTTCACTATGGCTTCGGCCCATTCCTCCATCTCAGGCGTAATATTTTCCCCGGAAGGGGTGTTTTTTGCCTTCCTTGGAATTAGGTTTCCCTGCCAGAT
>JAGWKU010000145.1 GCA_028873375.1 Verrucomicrobiota bacterium | reverse complement strand
TCATAAAGACGAGCTTGAACAGGTCCAAAAATTCTATAATCCCGAATCGCCCATTTTGAAAACAGGATTGAACGTCACCTTGAATTCCGATGGACTCATCGCCATTTTGCCGAAAATGGAGTATGCCGCTGGCGTAAATCCAGCTCTTCTCAAGCGCTTTGGAGACTACGTGTTCACTCAAGGAAAAGGGTTTTCTGAAATCGCACCTGGCGCGCGCCTCCCTGAAAGATACCAGCAACCCATCGTCATCCAACCTCCCCAAGAACCCGCATTCCTCGCGTACGAATTAGAACCGCTCAAACCCTACATTCTTGAAATCGATCCCCGCTTGATCAAACCTGAAAATTTAAAACTGAAGATACGACGCATCCTCCCCAGCAAAAAAAAGCGAGGACAAGAATGGCTGGTCGACCTCGTATACTACTCGGATGCAGGAAGCATTGACATTTTTGCCATTTGGGAAGCCTTCCAAGAGAAAAAGCGGCACCTCTTTTCTTCAGCAGGCCTCCTCTATTTAAAAGAGCCTCGATTCAATTGGATTCGGCAGCTCCCCAAAAAGAAACTCGACCGGAAAAAAGGGCTCGTTCGCCTCAATACCCTCGAATGGATTCGACTCACTGTTTTCGAATCCTTGGAACAACCGACAGAACCTGAAACTCGCCATTTCTTTGATGAGCTCAATCGCCTTGAAACAGACCGCATTCTCGACATCTCCCGTCTCAGAGCGACCCTTCGCCCTTATCAAGAGCAAGGACTCAAATGGCTTTGGTTTCTCTACTGTCACGGCCTATCGGGTCTTCTTTGCGACGACATGGGACTTGGTAAAACCCACCAAACAATGGCGCTTTTAGCAGCAGTCATCAACGAAGACGAGGAAAAAATTAACAAATACCTCGTTGTCTGCCCCACATCCGTCATCTACCATTGGCAAGAATTGCTGAAGCGATTCATCCCGGAGATTCGCGTTTGCACCTATTATGGCCTAGAAAGGACTCTCGAAGACTTTGAAGAAAGATATGATCTTCTCCTCACCTCCTACGGCATTTTGCGAACCGGACGAGAAAATCTCAAAGCTCACCGATTTGAAGTGGCGATCTTCGACGAAATCCAAATAGCCAAAAACCACGCATCCCAAACTCATAAAGCCCTGCGCTCCATCCATGCCCAAATGCGCCTTGGACTCACCGGTACACCCATTGAAAATCGACTCCGTGAACTCAAGTCTCTCATCGACATCGTTCTCCCGTCCTACATGCCCGCCGACTCCATCTTTCGAGACGTCTTTATCAATCCGATTGAGAAGAGCCAAGATATGGAGAAAAAAGCCCTCCTGGGCAAATTGGTTAAACCCTTTATCCTCCGCCGTAAGAAAAGCGAAGTGCTCACGGACCTTCCTGAAAAAATCGAAGAAATCGCCTATTGCGACCTCAGCCATGAACAAAAAGAGCTCTACAAAGAAATCGCCTTTAAAATGCGCGACACCGTCTACCAAGAGCTCAAAGACAACACCAAACCCGTATCATTTGTCCACGTGTTCTCCGCACTCTCCTCCCTCAAACAAATTTGCGATCACCCCGCGCTTGTCCTTAACGACACCAAAAATTACCAATCCCACCAGTCTGGCAAATGGGATCTCTTTGTCGAACTGCTCTACGAAGCGCGCGACAGCGGTCAAAAAGTCGTCATTTTCTCGCAATATATCGAAATGCTCAACATCATTGAATCGTATCTCAAGAAAAAAGGGATCGGGTTTGCCACCATCAAAGGATCCACCCGCGATAGACCCGAACAGCTCCGCCGTTTCCGCGAAGATCCCGCCTGTGAAGTGTTCGTGGCCTCGCTGCTTGCAGCAGGCGTTGGCATTGACCTAACCGTCGCATCCATCGTCATCCACTATGACCGTTGGTGGAATCCCGCTAAAGAAAACCAAGCCACCGACCGCGTCCATCGAATCGGGCAAAACCGCGGCGTACAAGTCTTTAAACTTGTGACGAAGCACTCTATCGAAGAGCACATTCATGAAATGATCGAGCGGAAA
>JAGWKU010000066.1 GCA_028873375.1 Verrucomicrobiota bacterium | reverse complement strand
CTCCGGAAACCCGGTCCTCTGCGGAATCTTAAAAAAGCGCGGGGGTTCGCGCTTTTTTAAGCGGAGCAGGCCGGGTAATTCACATCCAAATTTGGGAGGAGTTCGAAACTCCTCCCAAATCATTCCCCGTCCTTTAGGGCGGGGTTCATAGATAGCTCGGCCGTGAACGGCCGAGCGCCCGTTCAAAATTTGGGAATTAAGAGTCTCTCAGGAAAAGGCGTAAGTGATCCTTTTGAGTCTCTCGCACCATGCGGGCGATGAAGTGGACAAATTCTCCGTCATCGATATGCGCCCGTTCTAACGAGTCGATATACTCTCTTCTTGTCACAGGAGGAATGATCGCGATATTATAACCTTCCTTGAGTAAGAGAAGATTCATTAAAAGGCGTGCAGTACGCCCATTCCCGTCGATGAAGGGATGAATAAAGACGAATTCTTTGTGGGCGAGGGCTGCTGCTTTCACAGGATGGTGTTTTTTTCGCAGAGTTTTCAGATGAGAAATGGATTTCTTCATGAGGCGAGGTAAGTCAGCTGGCTTGGGTAAAGGATACTTAGAACCAGTGATGATTGCTTTGCTCGTTCGGTATTTTTCTCCGTTCTTTTCATCGATCCGGAAGTAGATCAACTTGTGAAGCTGGAGAATGTCGTTTTCTCTTTGAAGATGTCTATGGGCATGTTCTCTATTATACTATAAATTCACTATGCAAACAAGCTCAGAGATTATCTCTCAATGCAGCATCAATCTTGCCTCTTCATCGGACAACAGGTGAGTGAAGGTGGAGACGCTGAATTGATAATCGGCGAGCTCCGCCCGAAAAGCCGCTTTGCGGGCGTCAGAATAAGCGTATCTGAGGCCGAGGAAGGGAATGCCACGTTCTTGGACTGCGGACTCAACGTCGGCCAAATGAGTGGCCTTGTCGTTGATGAAAAGAACTCGGCTCGGCTTATATCCAATGTCATCGCAAAAGGCGAGAAGCGCTTTTCCCTTTTTAGTCCCCGAGGTAAAGAGAATGCCGTGCCGATAGAGAACACCGTGGGAATTTTGTGCGAGGTAGAAATCGCTCTTGGAAGGCGCCGTTTGGAGGAGATCGATCTGATGCTCGCCAAGCTGAAGGACGGTGCGGGTTGCAAGGGCAAGTCCCTGCGTAGTGAGTCCCATGATCATGTAGCCTTGCGCTTGCATTCGTTGCACAATGGCGTTGGTGTCAGCTTCTACTAGATCCATCTTCGTGAGATGGCGAACCGCTTCCCATTCAGCGAGGCTTTTTTCTAAGCTATCTTCCGCACTGAGACCTTCGGCGCTGTGCTTTTTCATCCGATGTTGAAACCACTCGTCGCAGCCGAGCATTTGAACGGGGATGAGCAGCGTATCGTCGATGTCGAGGAGAACGAGACTGTCAGGAGTGACGTGTTGTTCGATTTCGCGAAATGATTGCACTTCGACAATTTCGCCGAAGAGACAAGTAGTCAGTAACAGGAAGAAAAGCTTTTTCATAATGAACCCTGGATAAATGGAGACAAAGCTATAGAAGTTCGTTGAAAAAATCAAGAAAATGCAGAAGACGAGTCATCCGACTCTTAGTTCTGCATTCTGCACTCTGAATTCCGAGTTAATCCAAGATGCGGTGGGGATACCGGAAGTTAAATCCTTCCGCTTTGATTTTGTGATTAGAGACCCGTTTATTGCCGGGATGGAGGCTTGTGAGATTGGGGTCCCAGGTGGGGGGAGTGAGGTGGAATTTTTTCGCGACGGCGTCGTAGAGTTCTTTGCGCGACGGGTGGTCGTCGTCGGAGAGGTTGTAGAAGCCTTCGAGGTGGTGGCGTAGCGCATAGTCGATGGCGCCCACGATATCGGTGCGATGCACCATGTTGGTGTGTTGTTCGCCCGTGCCTGCGAGCGGCTTCCCTTGAAGCTGGGCGAGACGCTTGGAGATTTCGCGGCCTGGACCGTAAATTTCAGCGAGGCGAAGAATACAGACGTGCCAACCGAGTTCGGCGAGCGATTGATAGAGTTGTTCTGCTTCTGTGAGGATTCTCGCTTGGTCAGAGGTGGCGAGGAGATCGCTCTCTTCATCGACCCAGCGGCCATAGTGATCGCCATACACGGCGGTGCTGCTGGTGTAGATGAGGCGGCGGGGAAGGTCCATTTCAATGGCGAGATGGCGGAAAATTTGGGCCGTTTGGAGGTAGGTGCGCTCATAATGTTCGGGGCTTTCGGCTGCAATGGAGATGAGAAGCGTTTCGTTGGCGGCGATGAGAGGGGCAAATTCAGCTTCGTCGTTCCCTTTGATCAAGATCCCTTTTTGAGCCACTTTCGAAAGATCTTCGAGGCGAATGGGGTTGCGGGTGGTTGCGGTTACGTGAGCACCTCGATTTCGCCACGTGGAGGCCACTTCGCTGCCGAGATAGCCGCAGCCGATGATAGCGATATTGCTGTTGCTCATGCCAGGACCCCTAATTTAACGAAGCTTTCTTTTAGAGAGGAGTTCTCTTTTTTATCGAGAGCGCCATTTTCTGAGAGCCACCGAACATAATCTTTGGGCACCTCGCTCAGCGGCTTGCCGGCGTGTTTGCCAAAGGGCATGCGGACAATGCCAGGCGATTGGCTGAGGAGCTCGAGGGCGGTGTGGAGATCGAGGTCGTCGATCATCCGGCTAAAGACTTTGTGGAGGACGATCACGTCATCGAGGGCTCGGTGGGCCTGGTTAGCTTCAATGCCGTAGGCCTCGCGAAGAGACTGGAGCGTATGACGGGGGAGGTCATTGCGGTATTTGCGCGACCATTTGAGGGTGTCCAGGTATCTCCAGGAGGGCATAGGGACGCCCGCCAGGGAGAACTCATATTCGAGAAAAAGCTTGTCAAAGGCGTCGTTGTTATGGGCAATGAGGAGGACATCGCCCGAACAGAAATCGAGAAAAGAGGGGACGACGTCTTTAAAAATGGGGGCGTCTTTCA
This sequence comes from Verrucomicrobiota bacterium, assembly GCA_028873375.1. Taxonomy (GTDB): domain Bacteria; phylum Chlamydiota; class Chlamydiia; order Chlamydiales; family SM23-39; genus CAITMJ01. Next base: position 6,948 of record JAGWKU010000066.1, on the reverse strand, counting down.
CCATGTCATCGGTGATATTGGTGATCTGGCTCGATTCCAGTGGAATGGGACATTGGGGGTTAACGAAGGTGCAAAATGTCTTATCTCGTTCAGGGTCAAAGGCTGCGATTTCGATGATCCGATCCTTTCCCGCTTTTACGCCCGTCGTTTCGGTGTCATAGTAAATCGGTCTGTACTTCATTTACCCTCTCAAGGAAAAGGCATAGTGTTCCGAATTTTTTCTTTATTTTCAACTTCTTCCCTATTTTGGTAATCCTTAACAGGTAAAGCTGCCCCCTCCTGGCGGAGGTAGGCAATCTGCGGCGTCGCCCTCCATCGCCAACCCGTTTAGGGTTGGCTGCTTCGGGTGCCTACGGCGGCTTCTTGCATCTCGCCTACCTGCGCTTCGGATGGGACTAGCCTTCCCTATTGCGGACTACCGCCTTTTCGGCTAACATAATGGCAGTGAAGGAGAACCTATGTTCAAACGATTTGCCTATCTTGCCTTTCTCGCTCTTGCCGGTTGTTTTCAGACGACGAGCGATGATACTGATCTAAGGACAGTTCCGGTTACGAATAACCCCCACATCGTCCCCGGGCATGGCATCTTGCCAGGCATGGGAGCTCCTGGAGGATCTCGTTGAATTTGACACACCCCCTTTTCTTCTGATATGATGACGGTGGAGCCCGAGCGGGCAATTGCAGGACTTTCTATGAAGAAAAATCGCTTCTTTAAAAGCGATGTCGACCAGGTCGTGGACGAAGTCGGTTCTGCACGTCTCAAAGAACAGCTCATGAAGATGCTGCTCATCCGCCATTTCGAGATCCGCGGCGAAGCGGCTTATCAGCAGGGAAAAGTGGGCGGATTTTATCACTCCTACATGGGTCAAGAGGCGATTCAAGTCGGCTGTCTTGCCGCTGCAGGCCCCGAACACTGGTACACGACCACTTACCGCTGCCACGCCCTCGCCATGCTTCTGGGCGCAACGCCCAATGAGATGATGGCCGAACTCTACGGCCGTACGACCGGCAATGCGAAAGGCCTCGGCGGCTCGATGCACATGTATGCTGACCACCTCCTCGGCGGTTTGGCGATCGTCGGAGGACACGTCCCTATCGCCACCGGGGCCGCTTTTAGCCTCAAGTACCAGAAGAAAAAAGATCTCGCTTCGTTCTGCTTCCTCGGTGAAGGGGCCGTCGTCCAGGGCGCTGTCCACGAATCGCTCAACCTCGCCGCTCTCTGGAACCTTCCTTGCCTCTACGTCATTGAAAACAACCAGTGGGGCATGGGCACCGCTGTTCGCCGTGCAGTCTGCATTGAGCCCATCGGTGAAAATTTAGCCAAGGCCTACGGCATTTCCTCGTATACCTTTGATGGACAAGACTTTTTCAACTGCTACGCCGGTTTCAAAGCAGCTCTGAAAGAAGTAGCCAAAACTTCCCGCCCGGTCCTCATCGAAGTGATCACTGAGCGATTCCGTGGCCACTCGATCTCCGACCCCGCCCTCTACCGAAGCAAAGAAAATCTGCAGAAAAACATGGAACGCGACCCCATCCGCCTTTTGAAAGAAGCGCTGATCGAGCGCAACATGCTCACTGAAGAGGAATTCAAGCAAATGGACCAAGAGGCAAAAGAGACTATCCTCGCGGCGATGAAGTTTGCTGATGAGAGTCCATGGCCTGAATTGACGACTCTCGAAGAGGGCGTATTTGCCCCGGAGGAGACATAATGGGGCTGCAACTCATCGAAACCCGCGAAGCGCTCCGACAAGCCATCGATGAAGAGATGACTCGTGATGGCCGCGTCTTTATCCTCGGCGAAGAGGTGGGCGAATACAACGGCGCCTACAAAGTGACCAAAGGCCTTCTCGCTAAGTGGGGCCCCGAACGAGTGATCGACACCCCGATCGCCGAAAACGGTTTTGCAGGTCTCGCCATCGGCGCCGCTCAAACCGGCCTCCGTCCTATCGTCGAGTTCATGAGCTGGAACTTCTCCTTCGTCGCTGCCGACCAACTCATCTCCAACGCCTGCAAGGCCCACTACATGTCGGGTGGACGCTTTTCCGTCCCCGTCGTCTTCCGCGGCCCCAATGGCGCTGCTGCACAAGTTTCCTGCCAACACTCCCATTGCGTCGAAGCCATTTACGGCAACTTGCCAGGCTTTATCGTGATCGCCCCCGGTAACCCTTACGACGCCAAAGGGCTCCTCAAATCGGCCATCCGTTCCAATAATCCCGTCATCTTCCTCGAAAACGAGCTCGATTACGGCGACAAAATGGAGATCCCCACGGAAGAGTACCTCGTTCCAATCGGCAAAGCCAAAGTGATCCGCGAAGGCAAGCACATCACCCTCATTTCCTACAGCCGCATGCTGAAAGCTTGCCGCGCTGCCGCTGACGTCCTCGCCCAAGAGGGGATCCAAGTTGAAATCATCGACCTTCGCACCATCAAGCCTCTCGACATCGCCACCGTCGCCCACTCGGTTCGCAAAACCCACCGGTGCGTTCTCGTCGAAGAGGGACACATCTTCGCCGGCATCTCTGCCGAACTTGGCTTCCAAATCATGGAGCACTGCTTTGACGACCTCGACGCTCCACTCCAACGCGTCTGCCAGCGAGAAACACCGATGCCCTACTCCAAAATGCTAGAACGAGAAACGCTCCCCAATCAGGAACGAATCCTTGCCGCACTCCGAGAAACCCTGAGGTAAATGATGCCCTTCACTGTGACGATGCCTAAACTCTCCCCGACCATGGAAGAAGGAACCATTGCCAAGTGGCATAAGAAAGTGGGCGATCACGTCAAGTCTGGCGACCTCCTCGTCGAAGTGGCGACCGATAAAGCCACCGTCGAATACAACGCCCTCGATGAAGGCTACCTCCGCAAAATCCTCATCAAAGAAGGTGCTCACGCCACCGTCAACCAGCCCATTGCTATCTTTACCCTCCAACCCAGCGAAAACATCGACCAGTACCAACCTGAAGGCATTTCTCCAGCTCCTGTCCCTGAGAAAAAAGTCGCAGCTCCTGCTCCCGCTCTCGCAGCTCACAAACCCACTCCAGCTCCCGCGATCGCCCAGCCCGCTTTCGTCCCTGAGCCACCCATTGAGAACTACGACTTTGAATTCCCCGCAGGCCCTGCTAACAAGCGCTCCGTCGCATCGCCGCTCGCCAAAAAACTGGCCAAAGAAAAAGGCCTCGACCTCACCAGCGTCAAAGGTTCTGGCCCCAACGGCCGCGTCACCAGCCGCGATCTCGACCTCGCTCAACCCAGCCAGCCCATTTCTTTTGCCCGCCGCGAAGTGCCTACCATCGCCCCCGGCACCTTCGAAGAAATCCCTCTTACGCCCATGCGCAAAGTGATCGGCGCCCGCCTCCAGCAATCCAAGGGCTCCATCCCTCACTTCTACGTCCGACAAGAGATCGACGCTGAGCCCCTCATCCAAATCCGCGAGCAGCTCAAATCGGGCGGCCTCAACGTCACCTTCAATGATTTCATCGTCCGCGCCTGCGCCCTCGCCCTCCGAGCCCATCCTCGCATCAACAGCGGCTTTAACTCGGTCAACCAGTCGATCATCCTCTTCAAAACCGTCGACATCTCCATCGCCGTCTCGATCGAAGCTGGCCTCATCACCCCCATCCTTCGCCACGCCGACTACAAAAATCTCGGAGAAATCTCCGTCGAAGTCAAGGAACTCGCCGCTCGCGCCAAAGCAGGCAAACTCCTTCCCGAAGAGTACAAAGGCGGCTCCTTCACCATCTCCAATCTCGGCATGTACGGCATCTCCGACTTCGTCGCCGTGATCAATCCCCCCCAATCCTGCATTCTCGCCGTCGCCGGCATCGAAGACACCGTCCGTCTCAAAAACGGCCTCGCTGCCCTCGGCAAGAAACTCAACCTCACCCTCGCCGCCGACCACCGCGTCGTTGACGGGGCCGACGCCGCCAAATTCCTCAAAGACGTCCAAAAATACCTCGAAAACCCCTCCCTCCTCCTTGTCTGATAGCTTAACAAAAACACCCAGTTGCTAACTTTGGGCGTTTTTGTTAAGTTAAAAGGATGAGACCCAAAGCCTGCCTAAAAGCCCTCGCTCCTCTTCGCAAAAGATCCCCTTTTAGCTCGAGAGATGCTCGAAAAAGGGGAGTCTCTTCTGCTGCCCTGTCCCACTATGTAAAGACAGGCAAGCTAAGAAGAGTCAGGCGAGGGATGTACCAAGATGCTGCCTATAAAAACCGTTCCCCTAGTCTCTGGAGCGATCTAGTCGAGGCCGTGCACTCTGTTCCTGGTGGGATTGTCTGTCTTATCTCCGCTCTATCTATCTATGATCTCACGGAAGAGCTCCCCCGCCAACACTGGATTGCCATCCGGCATGAGACTTCCTCTAAAAGTACGCGTCTGGTGAAAATCACCCGCTTCCGTGACACCGAGCTAGGAAGGACGGAGATTGAGCTAGATGGTTTCACCCTTCCCATTTTTGATCGCGAGCGAACGATCATCGATGCTTTTCGCCTCCTGAGTCGAGAAACTGCAATCAAAGCTCTCAAAATGGCTCTTCAGAAGAGTGGGAAAAATCGCCTTGATCTTAGAAAGCTTGAAGCTTATGCTAAACAACTTCGGTTTGATATTACTCCTTATTTGCTAACTGCAATGACATGATTGGCGAACAAGCTCTCAAAGCGCCTACAGACGATCGCCAAAGAAAAATCAATTCCCTTTAATTCCTGCTGGAAGCAGCTTCTGTTAGAGAGGTTTCTCGTTCGATTGGGGCATTCGCCTCATGCCAATAAACTTGTTTTCAAAGGAGGGTTTCTCCTTGCTTATCTTTTAAAGATAGGACGAGAAACGGTCGATCTAGACTTTCTCCTCACTCGGATGAAAGCAGAAAAGAAAGCTCTGGAAAAAATGGGTCGTGAAATTGCTACCATTCCCATCCAGGATGGGTTCACCTTTTCTTTTGCAGGTATCGAACTCCTCTCACAGCCTCACATGGACTATCCGGGATACCGAGTCACATTCGATAGTCTTTTCGCTAAGATGAAAGATAAAATCTATAGAAGACATCAGCACAGTTATTGAAGAGATCAATCATCACTGCTTTAACTGAATAAAAACACCCAGTGACTGATCCTGGGTGTTTTTGTTCAGTAAAAAGGCAGCGACGAGCGCCGCTCCTAAGTTTAGAATGTGGGTAGTTTATCCCAAAATGAGGGAGGGGGGTTCGGAGGAAGAGACGCAAGGGCATCTGCAGCGTCTTGCTCAAACTTTGTTCTTTCCGCACTTTTCTGTTCCGCACATGCACATTTTTTTCGCAATTCCTGTAATTCGGCGAAATCTCCCTGGATCTCTTCACTAGCCTCGTAACTGATCGATAGCTCGTTTCCATTTGAAAGTTGGACGATGATTTTGTAATCATCGTTCAGGTCTTCCTTTGCAACGATGATGTGTCGAACATCGACGAAAATCCTTTGACTGGAGCGGGGGAAGTAGAATGTCCAATCGCGAGCAAAGCCAGCGACTTTTTGGGTTACTGTTTCTACAGGAGAAGTAAGGGCCATGCTGTCCGATAAGGGTCCGCATGAAGAACTGGTTACTTGGGATGTTGTATTCATATATTTCCTGGGTTGAAAAGGCGGCGATGCCGCCTAAAAAATGAGAATTTTTTTTGCTAATCTACATCGGAAAGAGGGTTCTCGCTGTTAGAAGCTAAGAATCTTTGTCTTAACTCTTGCAACCCGTTGAAATCTTTCTGAGCGGCATCACTGGACGTAAGTGGATTAGCACTACTGGCGTATTTTTCATAATCGTCAGGTAGGTATTTAATTGTGAATACATGGCCATTTTTAAGGCAAACAGTGAAGAGCTGTCCATGGTCACCACCAATGTCCACATTATATTCTAGATTCATGGCAGAGATCTCTCGAACATCTACAGAAACACTACTTGCGTGGGCATTTGGAAAATCAAAATCCCAATCCTGCTTGATGGGAGTTTCTTTTGTCGAGATCTGGGCATTCGCGTTGAAGAACTTTCTTTTAACGACATCAAGTGCTTTAAAATCTGTTTCGGCTAATTTTTCGTTCTCATAAAGGACTGAGAGAGGAGGAGAATTGGAAAGAGAAACGGACATATAGTAATGATGCTGAGAGCCGTTGAGACCATCGCCAGCAAGCAATTCATATTTTTCGGTAATTGCGTATGCAGTGATTACACGAATATCTGCACAAGCAAGATACTTAGCTTTCGGAAAATTGAAATGCCAATCTTCCATTAGGTTCTTGATGAGGCTATCTACTTTTTTTTCTTCTCGCGTTTTCTCTGGTGTCTTAGGGAGAGGGAGGACCGCGCTGTTAGATAATGGTCCACAGGAACTAGTTTCTTGGGTTGATGAAGTCATTCGAAAACTCCGGGTTGGGTTGAGAAAGGCGGAGATTCTAAGAAAAACTTGATTTTTTGGCAAACGTAAAGCCGCTTTACGAGCGCTTTGGAGGTAGAAGGGAGTTTCCCTTCATGATTTCTGAGATCGGCATATTGCGGAGTTTTTCTGTGGCTGCTTCCTCTTCGAGTTCCTGATTGGCTTTAGTGACAAAGAGCAGGAAGCGCTCTTGCTCGGTTTTTGCTTTGCGCAATTGCTTGACGAAGAGGGGGTCGACGAGCTCGGTTGCTTTTAAGGAGAGCTCAACTGCGGCGATCTCGGCTTTCTCTGCTTCGGAAGGTTTCTTTTCGGCTTTCAATCGTTGGAGATGGCGTCTGTGTTGGACAATGAGATCGGTGGATCGGTCTACATCATGGGCAAGGAGCATCCAAGAAATCTCTCTGCGAAAGAGTTGGTCTGCGCTCCATGCTGTTTTTATTTCTAGGAGGCAGTTGCAAAACTGCTTTGCCCGGGCAAATCGATGATTTTGAGGCCATTTACGTCCATTCTCCTCAGTCGGCCCAAGCGGGCCGACTGAGGAGAATGGACGTAAATGG
>JAGWKU010000065.1 GCA_028873375.1 Verrucomicrobiota bacterium | reverse complement strand
ATTGAGACGTATCGCGTTTACGCTGCTGAAGCAGGAGAAAAGTGCGCTGAGCCTTGAAAACAAAAGGATGAAAGCTGCGATGAGCGAGGACTATCTAGATCAAGTGCTTGGGTTAAACGCAACAACAATCTCATGAAAAAGCCCTGAAATTCAAGAGGTAAAATGAATCAGACTTCATTAGTTAATTTTGAAAGCTTCCCTTCTTCATCCCCAATCTCTTCTACGGCCATCCAGCCTCCTACAGGCGGCTGTCTTGCCCGTATTAAGGCCCTCTTCTCCAGGGCCATCGAATGGCTCAAAGAGCACGTTTTTTGCTGCTGGGTAAGAAAACCTGCCCCCATCCGAACCATCCGACCCGACCTCCCTACCATCTGCAGCCAATATCAGCAGAGCTATCCCTTCAACCGATCCATCGCTGATCAATGGGTCTCTTGTTTCAAAGACCCTGAAGAACGGAGAGTTTGTCAAAAAGCGGTGGATCATCTCCAGCACATTACTTTCACAATGCTAGAAAAAGGGCTAGAAGAATGCCTAAATCAGTTAAACCCCCTTATTTCTGGAAAACGGTACGCTGTAGGATTGGCATACGAGAAAAGCAATGAGTGGATTTACAATCTCGTGAAAGACCGGTTGGTCACTCTCCCTCACCGAGAATTTCCTCTTACAAATATGGGATCATCCATCGGGATGGTATACATTCAAGCAGGACAAAACACGGATCTCTCCCAAGTCAAAGAGAAAATCATCGTTCTCTTCGATGATTGTTCCTATAGCGGTAATCAACTATGGGGTTTCTTAAATCAAATTAACGACCATTTCCGCGAAAAGGTGAGAGTTTACGTAGTGATTCCTTTCATGACCGAAAAAGTCTACACCTCTTTGACAAAGGAAAAATGGATCACCTGCATCACTACCCTCACAAGAATTAAATCTCTTAAGGAGACCTTCACTGAAAATGAACTCAATTTACTAAAAGCAGATAACAAAAGCGCAAGCTTATGGGACCCCAATTACTCCCTTCTAGCTGAATGTCGGCTGAACATATTTCCCCGTACCCAATCCTTTTGCTATACCGATTGGCGTTACCCTGATGGCACCTCTTTCCCCAATCCATTTGGGCGTGGACGACTAACCAAAGAATTCACAAAAGAAGAATATGAACAAGAGCGCGGTGTAGGTGCCTATAAGGCCGATTTCCAGAAGGAATTGAAAGCTGGATGGGAGCAAATCATTTATAGGCACCCAGATGGAAATGAGGAAATTCGTTATCGGCGGGGAGTCGATTATCATTTCATCTCCCCCATCCCCCGCCCGTACGGATACCGCCGCATCGGGGAACTTCCAACTACCTAGGGTCGAGTTTTACCTCCCTTTAAAATAAGAGATGAGCATCGTCGATATCGAAAGAAGCTCGGGATCCAAATCCCCCCCAGCCCCGAATATGAGACCATCGGCAGCTACGTCTTCCACTGCGCAGGCACCATCCCCGCCAAAGGCTGGCGCCTCTCCCACGACCAGTTCGACCTCGAGGTCCTCTCCTCGAACGAACGGTCCTTAAAAAAGCTTAAAATCCTCCCTCGCAACAAAAAGAAAGAAGGGATTTGATCCCCTTCTCTTGCCTTTCTCTAAAATAAGAAATGGTGTAAACTGACGAGTTTTCAATCATTGGAGTCTGAAATGCGTCGGTCAATCTGCTTTTGCGAACCCAATCATGCGCTCGCGGGAGATGTTGGTAATTGGAAATTTGTCTATACGACAGCCAGCCATTTGCCCAAGGGAACCAAGGTCCGATTTGACCTGGACAGCGCAGGCAGACCCCTCGATTGGCAGCTCCCAGAGACCGACCTAAAACAAAAGACCAATGTGATTTGGGCTCAGCTCCCCGGCGGAAAGCCAGTGGCGGCAGCAAAGACCCAAAACTCAGCTACCCTCACTGTCTCCTATGAATTTGTATTGCCTGGCGAACTCAAGCCCGGCGAGCAATTGGCCATCTGCATGGGCAGCATCGACAAAGACCCTTTGAAGCACGGCAATGGCTGCCAAAAAGTGGTGCAGCGACGACGCCCCTTCAATCTCTTCATCGACCCCAAGGGCAAGGGCGATTACAAAGAACATGAAACCTTCCATCTCGATGTGAGAGGCGGCCATCTAAAGACCCTCCGAATCGTGGCTCCTTCCCTCGTGGCTCGAAACAAGCGATTCGATGTCATCGTCCGATTTGAAGATATTTATGGCAATTTGACATCCAACGCCCCCGAAGGGACCCTCATCGACCTGAGCTACGAGCACCTCAGAGAAAATTTGAATTGGAAGCTCTTTGTTCCTGAGACTGGCTTTATCGCGCTTCCCAACTTGTATTTCAACGAGCCGGGTATTTACAAAATCCAACTGCGCAATTTGCAGACAAAAGACATCTATTTATCTCCGCCCATCAAATGCTTACCAGAAGGGCCATTGAGCTTGTACTGGGGCGTTTTGCATGGCGAATCGGAGCGATTTGACTCAAGCGAGAGCATCGAGGCCTTTTTGCGCCACATGAGAGATGATCGCGGCTTGCAGTACATCGCGACTTCGCCTTTTGATTCGGAAGAAGAGACCTCAAACGAGATATGGAAGACGATCTCGACACAAATCGCCGAGTTCAACGAAGACGACCGCTTTGTCGCATTGCTGGGCTTCCAATGGCAAGGCGAGACCGGAATCGAAGGCGTGCGCCATTTCGTCTACAGCAAAGACGCCAAACCCATCTTGCGCCGCAAAGACACAAAGAGCAACTCGCTCAAAAAGATCTACAAGACCAACAACCCGAAAGAAATGGTGGCCATTCCCTCTTTTACAATGGGGAAAACAACCTCCTATAACTTCGAAGACTTCAATTCTGAGTTCGAGCGAGTCGCCGAAATTTACAACGCCTGGGGTTCCTCAGAATGCACAGCGAAAGAGAAAAACCGTCGACCGATCACCGGCTCCGGCAAACAGGCGATCACGGAATCGGCCGAAGGCTCTCTTGTTAAGGCATTGAATGAGGGGTGCCGTTTTGGCTTTGTCGCCGGCGGATTCGACGACCGAGGTCCCTATGGTCAGCTCTACGACACCAATCAAACCCAATACACGCCAGGACTCACTGCTATTTTGGCGAAAGAGCACACTCGCCTCTCGCTGATCGAAGCGCTCCAAGCGAGATCATGCTACGCGACAACCGGTGAACGGATCATCGTCGGCCTCCAAATCGCCGGCTTTTCGATGGGCTCAGAAATCGACACCAAGACGAGACCTGGCCTCGAGTTCAACCGTCATATCACCGGCTACTCAATCGGTACGCAACCGATCACTGAAGCAGCCCTTATCCGCAACGGCAAAGTCTACCGCCTTCTCGAAATTCACAATGGACAAGTCGAATTTGCCATCGACGACACCGACCTCCTCGGCTCGGTTGCCATCGAAGCGAAGGGAGATCGTCCGCCGTTTGCTTACTACTACCTCCGCATCGTCCAAGCGGATGGTCACATCGCCTGGAGCTCGCCCATTTGGGTCGACCTCACGTCGAAATCGACCGCGACCATCACCATGAAACGTGGGAAAAAGAAAGTTAAGGATGTCGATTAAGCCAATCGTCCTCGGCTCGACGTCTCCCCGTCGCCGAGAAATCCTCGAGTTCTTTTCGATCCCCTTTCGTCAAGTCAGTCCCGACTTCGACGAAAACTCCGTCCCCTTCCACGGCGATCCTGTGAGCTATGCTCAAGAGGTCGCCCGGGGCAAAGCCGAAGTCCTTGCACGCCAATTTCCCCACGACATCATCCTCACCGCCGACACCGTCGTACATAAAGGAGGCCGCCTTTTTCAAAAACCAGCCTCCTTCCAAGAAGCCCATCAGATGCTCCGAGAGCTCGCTGGTCAGAAGCACGAGGTCTTTACCGGCGTTTGCATTGCAAAGGGAAATCAACAATTTCTCGAAGCTGAAAAGGCCACGGTCGAATTCTGCCAACTCACTGATCATGAGATTGATGAATACATCAAAACCGTCCACACCCTCGACAAAGCGGGGGGCTATGCGATCCAAAAAGGAGGCAGTTTGATTGTCAAAAGACTCGAAGGCTGCTATTACAACATCATGGGGCTGCCAATCCAAACCGTGCGGCGCCTCCTGATCAAGGTAGGGATCGATCTATGGCACTTCCTAAAGCCTATTTAATCTTCGTTCCTCTCTGCGCCTTTGCAGCACCCTTGCAAGAAGACCTTCAACTCAAAACGCTTTTTTTGATGCAGCAAGGCCAAATCGAACAGTCGATCGACCAATACCGCCTCATGACCGATAAAGCCGGCCGCCAAGACTTCGACACCCTCCAGCGAATGGGCCTTACCCTATTGCAAAAAGGAATCCAAAGCGAAGAACACCAAGTTTTCCTCATGAGCCTCTTCGGCGCTGGTCTCTCAGGTTCCACAGGCGCTCTCGACATCTTAGAAAGAGGGATTTTCCACCCAGATCCTCAAACGCAACTCCTCGCCCTCCACTTCATCTCCAAAATCGACGACGACCGAACCGATGAGCTCCTCAATCGCGCCATGAGCTCCGATTACCTCTCCACTCGAATGGAAGCCGCCTTTTATCTCTCGCTCCGCAAGCACCCCCATGCCGTCGGCCAAATCGAAGGACTCATGTTCCGCCTTCCCCCCATTTTCAAACCCTTTTTCCCCTCCCTCTTCGCCCTCATCGGCACCAATGATGCCACCCAAGCTCTCCGACGACTCATTGAAGACCCCGACGTCAATGTCCGCGTTGAATCGATCCTTCAAGTCGCTCACCTAGGGCGAGACGACTTTCTTCCCCTGCTGCGCAAAAAACTGACTCACGCCAACGTCGCCGAGCTCGAAGCGACCATCTACGCCATCGGCGCTCTCAAAGACACCGCCTCCATCCAAAAACTCAAGCGACACCTCACCTCTCCCATCGAAACGATCCGCCTCGCCGCCGCACTTGCCTTTCTCCAACTCGGCGATCGAAATTACGTCTCGAGCGTCGAAGAGCTCGCCAAAAAGAACCACCTCTTTGCAATCAGTGCCCTCGGCACCATCTCCGACACCGAAGAAACGCTTGCCACTCTCCTCGCCTCAAGCGACTTTCACGTCCGAATCAATGCCGCCATCGCTCTTCTTCAGCGACACGACCCTCGCTGCCTCCCCGTTCTCACCGAAGTGCTCATCGAAGACAACCGCGATATTGCCTTTCAACCCTTCCCCTCGATCGGCCGCACCCTTCTCGCTTTCAAAGGCATCCCTTCCGCGGAACTCCGCGCGAAAGATCCAACCATCGACCTCACCTACTCACTCGCCATCCGCGAGCACCTCCTCCGCGAATCGATCCACCTTCCCGAAGAGGATTTCCTCGCGCTCGCTCACCTTCTCTTTAAGCGGCAACAAAACGACCTCATCCCTTGCCTCATCTCTCTCCTCGAAAATCTCCAAACCGACGGCGCCAAACAGCTCCTCAAAATTGGCGCAGAGAAAATGTCAGCCCCTCTGATTCGCGACTACTGCTATCTCGCCCTTTATCGCCTCAAAGTCGAAGGCCCATACGAAGAGTACATCAACCGATGGGTCATGCAGCAAAAAGGAGCTGAACTCATCCGCCTTCGCCCCATCCTCCCCTGGAAATTCCGTCTCCACGAAACCGAATACACCCTCTCTCCCGAAGAGACCTCTAAGCTCCTCATCGACGCGTTCCTCTCCATCGCCTCCCGTCGCGAAGAGAAGAACATCGTCTTCCTCCTCGATGCGATTCAACACGGCAATCCGATCAATCGCTACGCCCTCATGGGGCTCCTCATGCGAGCCACAGAATAAACGCAGAAGTTAGAGTGCAGAATGCAGAACTAACAGTCGGGTGAAACCCCCGCTGCCCAGAGCGGAAAGCTCATCGACTTTGGGGGAGCGGGGGGCTTCACCCGGCTGTTAGTTTTGCGCTCTGCGTTCTGAATTCTGCATTCTGTTATAATTTCTCCATGCGATTTATTCTATGCGCTCTTTTTGTCTTGCCCCTTTTCGGCGAAGGTCAACTGACGATCGACCTGCGCCACCCGGTCTACAAAGAGGGCATTTTGTACACCAATGAAGGAGGCGTCGTCGAAAGCGACGACTTGCGCATTCAGGCGAAATCGATTCAATACATCAACAAAGAGGGCGAACACAAAATTGAAGCTGAAGGCGACTTGCTGATCCAGTACAAAGGCAAAGCGTATGTAGGGAGCGAGCTCGAGTATGACTTTTTAAAACAGACAGGCACCGTGTATCAAGGCAAAACCTCTTCAGCGATGTGGTATATCGGCGGCGACGAAATCCATTTGAAGCCCGACGGCAGCTACAAAGTGAAAAACGCCTCGATCACCACCTGTGAAAACGCTGACAGCTCGTGGGATCTCAAGGCTGGGCGCCTCCACTTTTTGAAAGAAAACCTGCTCGAGGCAAAAAAGGTCCGCTTCCGCTGGTTCAACTTCCCCACCTTTTGGCTTCCATCATTCAAGCTCAACTTGAAAAAGTTCAAAGAGCCGATCTTTCGATACTCCATCAACTGGGACAAAGGGCAAGGTCCCCGCGCTATGGTCCGCTACCAATTCTACTCCTGGAAAGATTTTGCCATGTATGGCCGCCTCGAGTATCGATGGGCCACTGGCTGGGGCGGCGCTTTTGAAACCGAATACTTTCCCAAAGAGTTTGACACCACCTTTGTCACCCGCAGCTACGTCGGCACTGACCGACTCGAAATGGCCCCCGACAAAATGTTCCGCTGGCGCGTCCAAGGCGCATTCCACTCAAAGAGCCAAGACCAGAAAACTGCCGCTGTCCTCACTTGGGATAAATACACCGACGTCCGGATGCCCAATGACTTCAAGAGCGAAGACTTTGAAGTCAACACCGCCAAAAAGACCCTCTTCACCCTTCGACGCGAAGAAAAAGACATTCTCCTCTCCGGTAAAGTGCGCCCCCGCGTCAACGCCTTCGAATCGATCAAGCAAGATCTCCCCACCCTCTTTTTCACCAGCCGCCCCCTCGAGCTTGGCCGTACCGGCATTCTCTCTTTCCACTACTTCAAAGCCTCCTATTTCGACTTTGTCTATTCCAATCAGCTCGTTGCCAACCTCCCCAGCTACCACTCAACTCGCGTCGAACTCCGAGAAAAGCTCATCCGTCCCTTACTTTTAGGCCCCCTGATCGTCACTCCCAACGTCGGCGGCATCGGCATCTTCTACGGCAATTCCCCCTCTACTGAAGCCCAAGCCCTCGGCCTCCTCACCTACGGCGGTCGAATCGAAACGCGCGCCAAGCGCGACTTCGAACGTTATCAACACCAAATCGAGCCCTACGCCGAATACCTTGGCCTCGGCAATCCCACCGTCTCCTCCTATCAGCATTACGTCTTCTCCATCCAAGACGGCTACCAGCGGCTCAACCAATTCAAAGTCGGCGTCCGCAATCTCCTCTTTTCCAAACGGCGCCCCCATCAAGAAGCGACCCTCACGGCCGACCTCTATGCCAACGCCTTTTTCGATGAATTTGCCCTCCCCCAAACGATCCCTCGCCTCTACCTCGATCTCCTTTGGCGCCTCCCCTCCGTTACTCTCTCTACCCACTCCGCCTGGACCTTCCGCCACCAGACCCTCTACTTCACCAATACCCGTCTCGAATGGACCATCAACGAAAACGCCGCCTTTTGGGTCGAAGGACGCTACCGCTCTCGCTGGGCCTGGCGCAAAGCCGACGAGGAGAATTTCATTCTCGACGTCACCCGCCGCGAATCCGAGCTCCTCGCCTCCCCCCTCTCCGACCAACGGGTCACCCTCCTCTTTAGCCTCTTCTACCGCCCCACCCCCTTTTGGGAGTGCCAAATCCAATCCCACCACGGCTTCCTCCGCAACGGCCAAAAGCCCTATAACGAGGTCAAAGTCGACCTCTTCACTTGGCTCAGCTCCTCGATCAAACTCCGCCTCAACTACACCCACACATACGTCGACGACCGAGTCACCGCCGGCATTTCTTTTGTGAAAAAATAACTATCCCCTTTAAAATGGTGCGCCAAATAGAGGTCCATGATAGCAATCCCACCTCCAAACTCTACACATCCAGCTCCCCGTCAACCCATCACAGAACTCGACGAAAGCCCATTGGAACAGCAAACGGCAAGGGTAGATACCTACGTGATTGAGCATTTGTTGGAATTTGCGCCTTACCCTCAATTTTCCCCCTTCGGGATCAATCGGCATTTGCATAGCGTTCATTTAGAAAGAGAGCGAATTCGTCGAGAACCAATCATCCGTGAGCAAGCCGCTATCTTAGCGAGAAGCCGCCTCGTGACTGTAATGAAAATGACCTTTTGGCTAGACCCCTTAAATCCCGGCCCGTGGCAACCCATTTTGCAAGATTGCCTAGCTACAGCACCAGAAAACCCAGGTCCTTGGGAATGGGAACATATCGCGCCCGAAGAATTGAATCCTCTTGCCAGACCAGAGGAATAAGAACCCATTCCACAAGATCTGCTGCAGCAAGCAGGTTGTCACCTTTTGACCTCTCGGGTTAATAATTTACACCTGCGGATAGGCTTCAAGGCAGGATTTCTTTTGTAAAAAATGAACCCCGCCCTAAAGGACGGGGAATGATTTGGGAGGAGTTTCGAACTCCTCCCAAATTTGGATGTGAATTACCCGGCCCTAAAGGACCGGGTTTCCGGAGACCTGATCAAAAAAACTAGACAAGCTTTACGGCACTCTATCAGCCATTCGAGGGAAATCGCACGACCATCAGCCCCTCATTCAAAACTTGCTCGGATACGCCATTGAAGATTGCCTCTGAACACAAGAGTAATCAGCAACCAAGAGGATCCCTCTTAAAAACCAAATTTTGAATCACGTTGTGTATAAATCCACCGCTTCTTTAGAAGGGCAGAAGAGGTGGATGATGAAAGCTATTGCCCTGGTCCCTGGAACTAAAGATGTAAAACTGATTGATTGGCCTGAGCCGAAAATTGAAGGCGCGACCGACGTAAAGGCACGCGTCTTACAAGTAGGCATCTGCGGCACAGACCGAGAAGAGGCCTCCGGCGGCAGAGCTGACGCTCCAAAAGGGGAAAAAGAGCTTATCATCGGCCATGAGATGTTGGCCGAAGTAGTCGAAGTGGGCGCCCAAGTCAAAAGCCTCAAACCAAAAGACCTCGTCGTCATCATGGTCCGTCGCGGCTGCGAAGAGTGCGACCCATGCAAACGAGGCCATCCAGATATGTGCAAGACGGGCCTTTATACTGAGCGGGGCATTAAGGAGCGGCACGGTTACCACTCTGAATACGTCGTAGATGAAGAAAAATACTGCATCAAAGTCCCCAAAGAACTCCGCAATATCGCTGTCCTCACCGAACCAACCACCGTCGTTGAAAAAGCGATCGACTATGCCTGTCGCCTCCAAGTCGCCCGCCTACCAGTTGATCCCGATCCGAAAAAGTGGCTGGAAGGAAGACTTGTCCTCGTCGCCGGTCTTGGCCCTATCGGGCTTCTCGCTGCCATGGTGCTCCGCCTCCGCGGCGCCCGCGTCCTCGGCCTCGATATTGTCGACTCTCACAGCGCCCGTCCAAAGCTTCTCGAAGCGATGGGAGGCAAATACGTCCTCGGCAAAGATGAAGCGATTCAAAACGCCCGCAAAACATTTGGGCAAATCGACATGGTCATCGAAGCGGCCGGTATCCCTCGGCTCGACTTCGAGCTCATTGACGTCCTCGGCCTCTCCGGTGTTTACGTCCTCACAGGCGTCCCTGGCGACGACAGGCCTCTCAACATCGATGGAGGCAAGATCATGCGCCAGCTCGTCCTCCGCAACCAAATCATCTTTGGCAGCGTCAACGCTGGCTTCGAACACTTCAAACAAGCAGTTGTCGACTTAGAAGCCGCAGAAGCCAAATGGAAAGGGGTCGTCGAGAAATTCATCACCGCCCGCATCCCCTACCAGAAATTCGACGAGGTGCTCTTCAAAAAAGCCCCCGAGGAAATCAAAGCCGTGATCAAGTGGCATGACTGATTTATTAACCCGCTAGGCAAAAGTGAGACAAATGGCTTGCTGCAGCTCCCTTCGGGCCAGCTCGCTTCGCTCACCTGCTCCGCGAGAAAACGGTTCCTCGAACCGTTTTTTCGATTCCGCAGCCATATCGATCCTCCATCGTCGACC
>JAGWKU010000064.1 GCA_028873375.1 Verrucomicrobiota bacterium | reverse complement strand
CGGGTCTTTCCCTCTACGTTTCGATCGAAAAGAGAAAAGGTGCCAAGGAGCAAATGATCGTGGTCTCCAACTTAAAATTCGAAGATCCTCTGGGAATGTATCGGAGGCGTTGGGAAATCGAAACGATGTTTGGCTGTTTGAAGACTCGTAGGTTCCGAATGGAGGACACCCACATCACCGATCCAGACAAGATTGAGAAGGTGGTGTTCGTCCTGGCGATCGCTTTCTGCTGGGCATATCGAACGGGGGATATCCAGGATCGGATACGGGCGATAGAGATCAAAACTCACGGGAGAAAAGCGAGAAGCCTCTTTCGGGAGGGGCTAAATCTGATCCGTAGGGCGATTTTGGGGAGGTGGGTTCTGAGAAAATTCAGGCGACTACTTTCGTGTTTTACATGTTTAGAACCAGTGGGTTACACGCTATGAATTTATTTTTTGTCCAGTACAGAGGCTTATAGCGGTCTTTCGGAAAAACCTATCCCGAAAAGCAGGACCTGTGGATTTTGGATTGCATTCCCCACTTCAGACGATCTAGCTATTTTTATCAAAGATTATTCCAGCCAATTTTTTTCAGAGACAGACTATGAACCCCGCCCTAAAGGACGGGGAATGATTTGGGAGGAGTTTCGAACTCCTCCCAAATTTGGATGTGAATTACCCGGCCTGCTCCGCTTAAAAAAGCGCGAACCCCCGCGCTTTTTTAAGATTCCGCAGAGGACCGGGTTTTCAGAGACCTGATAAAATTCAGACTCACAGAAAAGATTTCTTTGCGATCACCCATCTTCCTGAAGAAGAGAGCAGCCAAATCGAACGGATTAAAACGGTTCTTGAGAACATGAAGCAGACCTTTACGCAAGGCAACTTCCTAGAGAAATGTCATGATGAGAACGCGGATCCTCGCTTCTTCTCGTAAAGGACCTTTTTACAAGAAATTTTCAGATAACCAGATCTGGGAAAAAAGAATCTCATCCAGTAAAATTTATCTGCCTTCGAGCATTTTATAAGCAACCCTGAGAGGATACCCGTGGCAACCATCGATGATTTTCAAAAATTAGATATTCGTGTAGGAGTTATTGTAGAAGTTCACGATTTCCCTGAAGCCCGTAAGCCTGCCTATAAGTTGACGATCGACTTTGGAGGCGATATCGGCAAGAAGCGCTCGAGCGTTCAAATTACCCACCACTACAACAAAGATGAACTGGTCGGCAAAAAGGTGCTTGGGGTCGTCAATTTTCCTCCCCGTCAGATTGGGCCTTTTGTCTCCGAAGTGCTCACTCTTGGTGTCCCAGACGAGCATCACCACACAATTTTAGTGGTTCCAGACAAGTCAGCTGCAGTTGTTAGCGGAAAACTTTTTTAATTGAACGGCTGCTCGTAGCGCAATCCCGGTCCTCTGCTCCGCACAAAAAACGTCGCCGGAAGTTTTTTGTGTTTCCGCAGCCTTGACCTGGGAAGAACTCCTTCTCTCAAGAAGGAGTTCTTCAATGAAGATGGCCCATTGCTCAAAACCTTGCTTTAGGCTATTCTGCTCGGCCAAATAGGAGCTTCTCATGATCAGCACTGTTTTCAATTGCTGCAAAAGCGCATATGAATTTTGCGCAGACTTCAAACTCAATTGCAATTTAGATTGCAAAATCTGCGACATTCGAGAGAGCTGTGGCCTTTGCTCCTCCTCACAAAACGTCGATTGCTGCGGATGCCTTGATTGCGCAAACAGTAGATCTCTCTGTGGCAGAGCCTCCTCTGTCAATTGCTGTGGAGATAGCTGTGGCTATGTCTGTTATCCCTGCCAAAAAATCATGGACTGCTTTTGCTGTCGTTCTTCGCCGGTCGCTCCTCAGATGAGCTAAAGAGTGTTTACAAATCATTTGACCTAAATTCTACACCGGAGCAGAATCCACCCCTCTTTAAAAACCTTCAAACCCTTTTAAAGGAGATGTTTATGTCTACTTTTCCTGCTCTTCCTGGTTATAATCCCAATGCTGCTATCTATAATCCCAACGTACCTGCGTATGACAACGGTTCCTATCAAGCTCGTTTGGCTAGGCAAAAAGCTTTTATTGATACTCATAAAATTTCTGAGCGTTATCAAGGCCATCTGGAAACATTGTGTAAGTATCGTGTGGACATGCTCGTCGATGATAGCAGCTCGATGAATGAAAGACCTAGACTGAGCGACAAATCAGAATGGGAAAAAATGGGGGAAACAGCACGCATTGTAGCTGAAGTAGGGACGATTTATGATGAAGAAGGCATAGATGTCACATTTCTCAATCGGCCTGGACTGCAGCATGTGCATGATCCCAATACTTTATATCCCTCTTTTTTCGATAAAGCCCATGGAGTTACTCCATCTGCTGTAAGACTTTCAGAATTGCTAGAAAAATGTCGACACAGAGATCGAAAAAGCATCATTGTTTTCACGACAGATGGTCATCCGACTAATGCAAACGGGGAAATAGAACCTGGAAAAAGGCTATTCGAAGAGGTACTTAACAAAAGAGAAAAAGATCCCATATTGCGCGATAAGGTGGCTATTAGTTTTGTCATGTGCACGAATGACGAAGACATTGTTAAGTACTACGACAAATTCACCGACAGGTACTCGAATGTGACCATCACAGAAAACTACGCAGCAGAGAAGAAAGAAATGAGGGAAAAATTCCAATGGCCTGCCTATACAGAAGGGGATTGGATTGTTAAAATTGTCCTAGGAGCCGTCGTCAAAGAAATTGGCGAAGTAGATCAGCCAGGCAAATGCTTTTGCACCATTTTGTAAAGGCTTTCTTTTTTTTATTTGTTCCTAAATTTCTACAGGCGATGAAGATCCTCGTGCTCGTCATCGCCTCTGATAACGAACCGCGCTACATCGAGCTGCAAAAACTTTGGCAGCTCTACATGCACTATGATCCCGAGCATGTCGAGTCGTATTTCATTCGAGCAGACCCTCAACTTCGCTCGACCGTACAAGTCAAAGGCGATGTGGTCTGGTCACGGACCAAGGAGTGCGGCCTTCCCGGCATCCTGATGAAAACCCTTCTTTCTCTCGAGCACTTTCTGCCGCGCTTGAAAGAATTTGACTTTGTCATCCGCACCAATCTCTCTTCCTTCTATGCCTTCCCGCGCTTGCTCGAATTCTTAGAAACACTTCCCAGAAAAAAATGCTACGCCGGACCTCCCGCTCGCCAAGATGGCACCGTCGCCTCTGGCTGCGGCATCATTTTCTCCTCGGACGTCGTAGAACTCCTCGTGAAGTACAAACACCGTTGTCTCGGACTTCGAGAAATGGATTACGATGACGTGGTGATGTGGCATGTGCTGTCTGAATTGCGGATCGATCACATCCGCACTTCCTACTCTCTCATGAGAAATATCGACGATTGGAACGCCTTCATCTCTAACGCATTACCTGGCGTATTTCACGTTCGGACGGTCGCCTCACCCGACGCTAGTCTTCTCTACAGCCGATTGGTGAACCTGTTTTATCCGGAAATCGGATTTTCTCTTGCTGGAGATTCATCAGGTCTCCGGAAACCCGGCCCTAAAGGACCGGGTTTCCGGAGACCTGATGAATCCGCCGGTTTTCACACGGTTCTACCAGAGATCGATCTTTTCGTCGGCGGAAAATACGATTTCACCTGTTCCAAGCAGCGTTTCCATCTCGGCATTTAAGCAGGCTGGGAATTTCGCAAGCTCTTCGGCACCAATTTCCTAGGAGCTTCCTACACAATCTGCTGAAACGTCTGAAATGCTCTCCATAAAGACCTCACTGGTTAAAAAGAGCGACTCTCTAAAACTATCCCTCAAAATGTTGCAAGAAAAAATTACGTTTTTCTTACTTCTGCAATTAGGCCTGACTGCTCTTCATCTTTTAAAAGTTCAATGACCTTCTGAGCAACAGCCGAAGGCTCCAGTAAAGTATCTGGGTTCTCGTTTGGAAAGTTGATTTGGCGCATGGCAGTTCTCGTCCGCTGAGGAACGACAGCCCACACTCTTAGTTCAGGCCGCTCTTCTGTCAGTGCTTGCGTGAAATTCACGACGCCCGCCTTAGCACTCGAATACACCCCACTCTCTTTTCTCCCTCTAGTAAAAGACGATGACGCCAAGTTGACTACATGCCCACCTGGCTTGATTTTTGCGCACTGACAGCACAAAATCAGTCCCTGTAAATTGACCGCCAGCACCTCTTCGATCTCTGCGAGCGACATCTTCTCCAGCGGCTTGACAATCAATTTGCCCGCACAGTTGATCAGACCATCGACAGCGCCATGTCTTTTCTCCAATTGAACAAAGGCCTTTTGAATCGATTCTGGGTTTTGCAGATTGAGCGGTATCTCTCCTGACCGGCTGAGCACTACGGCTGTTGCGCCCTCTTTTTTCAATTCCTGGCACACTGCTCGTCCTATGCCACCTGTTCCACCCACGACGGCGTATACTTTGCCTTGCAATGAGCTTGGTTGGCTCGGCGTCACTTCCTCTTTTCGGAGCCGAAACACCTGCTCGGCTAAGAAAAGATCCAATTCTGTCGTGATCTTTAGATTAAATTCTTCTCCTCGCACGACGCCTACGGGCAGTCCCAACTCAACCACTAAGCGACAATCATCAGTTGCTAACAACCCCTTCGCCTTTGCCTCTTCATGCGCCCGCACAATCCAATCATACTGAAACGACTGCGGCGTCTGCCCACGCAGAAAATGGGCTCGCTCGGGGATTTTCTCAATCCTCTCGCCCCCTGGCGCATAGACCAGCGTATCCGCCGACGGGAAGCAAGTATCGACCGCGCCCCACTTCATCGCTCCCAATGCATTTTCTCGTAGGATTCTTTCAGAAACAAAGGGACGTACGCCATCATGAATCACGACCACGTCTGGAGCTTGCGAAAAAGCCTTTAACCCAGCCTCAGATGACTCTTGCCTTGTCTGCCCCCCGGCGACTACGTTTAAGCCCCCTCTTTTCACTTCGGGGGCCCAATCTGCGTGGCAGACCAGCACGATCTCGTCGAAGAAGCCAGCCCGTTCAAAAGCCTCTACCGTATGTTCATAAACTTTTTTCCCAGCGAGCATCAAAAATTGTTTAGGCGTGTCGCCACCCATGCGCCTGCCTTCGCCGGCCATTAAAATGAGTGCGCCAATCCGTTTTCCATCGAGCATGCTCTTTACTATACTCTCTTGGCGGAAAATCCTCTCAACTCAATTTGCGGCAACTTGTTTGAAGCGTGTGAATTATTTGAAACCGATAAGGAGCATATAGCTTTTCTCGAGGCCACGTTTGAGATTTGAATTCTTTGTATTTGGCTTGCAAAAGGTCCATCGTTAGCTCCTCCCAACGTTCTAGAATGACAATAGGGAACCCTTCGTAGAAAGAATTCAATGGCGAGCTTTTGACGACAGGGAAGCATCCCATTAAAAGAGCCTCCCAAATCAAAGGACAATCCAGACCATCTTCTGTATAAACCAGAACGAAAATGGAATTCGCAAGGTCTTGGAAATACTGATGTGGCAATTTAGTTTTTTTAGGAACCATCACAAAAGAGAGAGAAGAGAGCCATTCTAAGGAGCTTCTACTCCCTGGCAATCTCATGGAAGTGGAGGAGGGCAGATAAGCAAAAAAATCTTTGTTTTTTCGCAATAAGGATTGCCGGATCCAATGGTGCCAATCATCAATCTTGCTTTTGTTCCACTCATTGCCAGATAAACCCATCGGAAGAGGATGTATTTTTTCATGAATTTGGCCATTTCCATTTTGTAAAAACCAAGCTAAGACTTTATCCGATGCCAAAAGAGCTCGATGGTATTGCGGCCACGCAGTGTCTTTGCCCCCTTCTGTGAGCAAAATAAACGGATGGCTAATTTGCGGAAGATAGCGGCGCTCAAATTCATGTAGGAGACGCCGTTTGACAAAGATGGTATCGCCTTGTTTTACAGCTGTCGGGTCAAATTGGGCAAAATCGGTGAGCTTCCAAGTGCTAAAATCGCGCCATGTATTTTCTGAGATATAAGGGTAGCTCGATGCATGCCCGAGAACCGTCAAAAAGAACCAGCAAAAAACGAAGATTCGAAACATACAATCAATGAGGTTTTATCAAGCGCCAAAAATTATCATGAGCTTCAATCATCAAATGGCGCTCTTCTGCAAATATTTTTACGGCCGTGGCAACAGGGGGATGCCCCCAATCATCGCCGCAGAAAATTCCGTCTCCTTGAATGAGCGGATACCAAGCTCGTAAATCATCGAGAACGGCTTCTGTTTCATGCGAAGCATCAATATAAATAAAATCGGGATCCACCATTGATAAGAGGTCTTTGGCATCCAAGCTATTCATTTTCACTGGAATGATCTTATCTGTGAGCCCAGCGTGGATGACATTCGATAGAAACTGATGATACAGGTAATGGATGGCTGGCTGATATTCCACCCCACCGGGTTGATGCTCTGAAGAGCCTAGCCAATGATCTACAGCAAATAACTTTCCTCCACTAGGAAGAAGGGATGCGATATGCCGAGTGGAGGTGCCTAGCCAGCAACCCACTTCGATTGCTATTTCAATCTTATTTTGAGCAAATAACCGTTCAATCTGCTCTGCATTTTCCAAGTTATAATAGCCTTGAGGATCAAAGGGGAGAGGGACGACCCCTTCATAGGGTTCTGGAAGAGCACCAAACCCGCAAACGGAGATGCAGAGGAGAATTCGGAGAGTTTTTTGATATTGGCTCAAGCAAACCTCTAAAAGAATGATTAACTATATCTTCTGCCAACTTAAAAATCATTGAGGGAAAAATTCACTTCACTCATACTTAGATCTTTCTATTTATGCCTGAGTAGCTCAGCTGGCAGAGCAGCGCATTCGTAATGCGAAGGTCGCATGTTCGATTCATGTCTCAGGCAAAATGTTTCATTTTGACTGAGAGAAAGCCACTGACGTGGCTTTCGTACATGAATCGAGTTGAGGTCGATGTTTTTGCGGGGCAAAAACCGAGCGTGTCCGGTTCGTCACAGAGTTCCTCACCTCTCAGCCGCACGCAAGCCAAACTGTTGGCTTGCTCCGAAACGGGCGCCTTCGAGCCGCCGCCCCGGCCGGCAGAGCTGCCTCTAGCAGCTCGCCTGAGGGGTTCATGTGTTGGCTTATGTGGCTTCAGTCGCCGTTATGATCCTTTTTTTATTTCTGACATTCTTTTCTTTTTCCTATAGTCATGGATTGGAACAGGAGATTGATCCTTTGAAGCAATCAAACTATGTCACCATCGTTATTACCGTTCCTGAGAGCCATGCCGACGCAGTGCGAGAGGCAATGGGCCGCGCGGGAGCGGGTAAAGTAGGCAATTACTCGTATTGCAGCTATTCGAGCAAGGGAATTGGTCGTTTCATGCCAAACAAAGGCTCTCACCCCTCTGTGGGTAAAGAGAAATTCCTAGAAGAAGTGATTGAGGAAAGGATTGAGACCATCTGCTCCAAAGACATTCTTGAGCATGTCTTGGAAGAAATCAAAAAAGCACATCCCTATGAAGAGACGGTCATCGATATCTATCCTGTTTATGAAATGGGACAAAAGAAAGCGAGGGGATAAGAGTTCCCCTCGCCGAAGCGCTGCTAGTTTTGGATGTAGATAGCGACGCTGGTTGTGCTGCTTTGGCCGCTTTTGTTTTTCGCAACCGCGGTGATCTCATGACGTCCGTTGGGGAACTCGGAGGAGTCGATGAGTACGAGATAAGGAGCATGATCATCGGTCGAAATCAACGCAGAATCTACGTAAAAATCAACCGCTGTTGTGTTTTCCACCAGGGCCGATACAAGGAACTCTCCAGAGACTTGCTCTTCGCTTTGCGGAGAAGAGATGTGAATGGAGGGTTGCGGATGGATAGCCAAGGTGTTTGTCACTGGAGGATTGTAATCGACGTAAAGAGTCTTCGTCGTATTATCTAAGCTGACGGAACTCGTTGTGCAGGGGAACGTATTTCCAGTGGCGGGATCGAGCAGAGAAAAATTGCTCACGGCTGTTGGATACCCTGCCAAGTCATCAGAAACACTCAGATAATATCTCTGTAGAGCGCTCGTGCCGATTAAATCGGTGAGATCGAGTGCAAAGCTCGCTGTGAGGGGAAATTGTGTGTTGTTCCCTCGGAAAGGATAAGCTCCGCCTTGGTATGAGAGGGCTCCACTGACAAATGTGCTTGTGGGCGTCATTTGCGTAAAAGGAGAAGCGCCTGCGCCGACTTTCACTTGATATCGCCGCTGTTGATTTAAACTGAATTGAGCAATCAGTTTAGGCGTATAGTAAGGGTCTTTTGCTGTAGCGAGGAAGAAATAGTTTCCTCCTGCCAAAGCGGCTGGTGTGCGAGAAGTTTCAGGCCAATAAGGGGGAACAGCCGAAACGGCTCGGAAGGCGTCGTAGGAAATCCACATATACCCTGCATTTCCATAGTATTGACCAAACGAGTTGGCAACCAAGAAGGCCCCTTTCTCGCCAGCATCTACTTTGTTGTTGCCATTGACGTCGATCCACACATCGTCGTCGTAGCCAACGACGGTGATCAGGTGACCTCCATCCATTCCTTGGGTATAGGTGATGGCTTGTTCTCCCACATATTTGTTAAGCGTGTTGGGATTCGACTGAATCGTCGTCGTTTGCCAGCCATTGAAGTAGGTACCAAAGGTGAGGACGTGGCCATTGTTCAATGCGCTCTTGATCGCTGTTAAGTCTTGAAGGTTGGTATTGACTCCAGTGATGTATTTCACAGGAGTGAGGCGATAAGAAAGAGCGGAGATCCAATCCGACAGGTACATATCCCAACTGAGGTAGTCGGTATTATAGGGGAATGTCAGAAGGCTTGCCGCGCCATTTTGAGAGAGAAGGCGATAAGCATCGGTGAAGGAGGAGCCATTGTCATATCCTCCATTGATCATATTGTAGGTCCATTTAGGAGATAATACGCCTCGTGAGTAGGTCGATTTGTTCACAGAGCCATTGACCAATCCAGTCTCATGAGTGGCTTGATAATAGGTCGTCGCCCAAGCGACACAAGACCCGAGTTGCATTTGATTCCCAATCGGAGGAAAGCTCATCAATTTGCTATTGTCGACCGAGCTGGGAAGAATGGGAATCATCGTAGCGAATTCTGTTCCCTTTTCATCGCCTGTGGTCGTCACAAATTCTTCTGTGAGAAACTTTGCGACGGGAATATTGGCAGTTGCCATCCCTTTCTTTTTCATATGAGCATGGATCCTTGCGGCTCCAATTTTATTCGGCCTTACATGATGGATTTTTGGCCCATGCTTATGAATGTTCTCCAACTCTTCTTTGGTCGGCGGAATCAAGCCCGTCGGTTGGACCTTTTCGTTCGCCATGCCCTTTGAAGCAAAGGCCACCAACAAAGCAACAGCGCTCACTCTCAGAAGTTTCGACAGGTTTTTCCAATCCATGCGATTTCCTTTTTATTGAGGCCTCATCAAGGCCAGGTTAAAAGAATTCCTAAGATCTTCTGTGATATATAAAAAATTTGTCAAGAAGTGTGTGATTGGCAAAAAAGCAAGTGAGGGGGTATCGTCTTCCCTTTTCGTTCATCAACCGGAGTAAAAATATGATAGTTACGAGAGAAAAATCATCTTCTGATGTTCAACCGTCTACGCAACCTGAATTGCCGACCATCGTCCAGCTTCCACCGACTGTGCCAGCTGCCATCAGCTCTCAAGTTCCTAACTCTCGATCCTCGGGTGTTCCTTTAGATCCACTGGATTTCGAAGCGACGCAGATTGAAGGGAATCCTTCTACGGAAGAGACAACCACTGCTGAAACGACAACTACAGTAGCCGAAAAGACTCTGGGAATTTCTTCGGCTCCCGCGAAGACAGAGATGGCGCCTGAAGAAACGGCAGAAGCCTCTTCGACAGCAAAAATAATTCCAACAGCTATAAGACAGAGAGCATCGAAATTCAAAGAACCTTCGGCTCTAGTTCTCTCTATGTCTGATGTGCAGAAAGAGAAAGTTGAGCGCTTTGTACAAATCGTTAAAAAACAAAAGAGCATAAAGAAGAAAGCTGGTCAGATGAGAGCTGCTATTGGTTCTTTGTTGGATCTCTTTTTTGTTATTTATAATAAAAAAGGAGGGGAAAAAATTCAGCTTAGCTATTCAAATATGCCAGAACAACAGATGTTTCGCATATTCACAGGGATAGACCGTGCATATTGTCAATTGAAGGAAGAGTCCGAGGCTCTCACAGCAGAAGGCTTTTCCCTAATGAGTGATTCATTTTTGATCAACCTTTTCTCAGAGTTAAAAGTTTCACCTGAGGATAGTTCAACTTTAATGTATAATTTTAACCACTACATAGCTAATCAGAGCAGGGTGATTTAACTAAAATTTTTTGACATCTTTTCGCAGAAAATAATTGCCAGAATTCCCTGTAAATACCCCGCACCGAAAGTTGCAGCTCGTCTCACTGCAGCAAGTCCTCTCTGAGGATCTGCAACCGCAGCTATATTCATCGCCA
>JAGWKU010000063.1 GCA_028873375.1 Verrucomicrobiota bacterium | reverse complement strand
CTTGGATCGCCTTTTTTCAATTGTCATTAAGGATGTCGTTTTTTTAGCGCAACACGATAGCAAAAATAAATTGCGAAAGCAATTTAAAAATAGAGTTCCTCAGCGCGGCTCTGGGCAATTGATAACGCTCTAGCTCTTTCCTGAGGATTTGGCCATTCTTCAGCAGCTTCTTCTGTCTCTGGAGGAGGTTCTGGCGCAGGATCTAAAAGAATGGAGTTAAGTTCTTCAGCGCGGTTTTGGGCTGTTGATAAAGGATCAGCTCTTCAATGATGAGGAGTTCATCATTTTGAATCGATTCAGTGACCACAAGTGCATTCATCCAAAGATTCCAAATTTAGGCATTGCGAGCGTTGAATGTTACACTTAGATTTCATTTATCGCAACATAGGACAGCTTTCTGTAGCGCCAATGTTGTATACACAACGTGTATAGCGCTTCACATTCTTGAAGACTCGCTCGATTTCCGAGAGGACCAAAAGCGACCTTGCTTCATGAAAAGGAGCGGTTAAGGGAAGCCATAGCCTAGTTGTCTTCTTGTAGCTCTACCTGGTAAGCGATGTATTGGTCTTTCTCAGTCCCACCTTCCCCAGTATGCATATAACCCAAAAGCTCTTCCTTGCTAGTAAAACACTTTTTCGTCCCACGGGCTAAACCGCTTTGATCCACTAAATAGAAAGTAGTTTCGTCCTTTTCCTGGTATGCGTCGATATGAAGAATGAGCCCGAACACTTGCTCTGTACCCACTTTTCTAAGGATCAGAGCCCCTATTCCATAAGGTCCCCGTTCCGTGTCGGTTAAGAGAGGATCGAGGAAGGTGGAAAAGGGATTAAATTCTTTATCATGCAACAGGAAGGAACAAAGCTTGTCCTTGTAAAGATGCAAGGCTTTTTCTAGAGAAATATCAGGGCCCGCATCGATCTCAGACCATGCCTGCCGGATGAGAGCGACCGAATGCTCAATAGAGCCCTCGATTTTCTGACTATAGGCAAGGCGATCTAAGACACGATGGGTCTCTTCCAGTGTGACGAAAAGACCTAATCCCTCTTTGATTTCCTCTGCGGAGAGCGGTGGGGTGATGAGAGAAAACTCTTGGATACCCAAGTCATCGGGGGCCGATAGACTAAATGGCGCTCGCTGTTGAGCAAAGTAACTTTGGAATTTTTCGACGGTGCTAAATAGCTTGATCGAGGCGTTTCCCCCCCTGTCCCCATGAGGATCAAAGAGGTAAACATTCACCTGTCTCTTATTTTTTATAAACACGACTCCAAAGTGCTCGAGTCCTTTTGTAATCAGAGCGGCAGAGAGACCCTCTTTAGAAGCTGTTTGGGTCAAGGCCTGAAAAGCGCTTTGTAAATGAGCTTTGTAGGTAGAGCTCATGGGATCTCCACCAGCGTCTCTCTTGAGCGTTACGGGATGGGGAGAAACCAACTCGTTTTGACAGCGAACCTTATCTTTAAAGGCGTTGACGAGCAAGATATCTGTTTTACCCCCATTTCTGCAGATCTCAAATCCGGCCTTTAGAATCTCATTAACGAAGTCATTAGAGGCCCACGCCTCCTCTGCATTGTACGCCTGTATGATCCGATAAATAGCTTCCATCGCAAAGATTTTCCCTTTTCCTGACCACTCGTTTAGATAAGGAATTTTGCAATTGCCTAGCCAAATCTTTTGAGCGCAGCAAGACTCGATTCTAGGAGAAGAGACATGCGGAGTGGGCACAGCTTCCCGAGGAAGCGCCGCCGGAGACGGCGGAACTTGCACTCGTTGAGCAGGAAGAGACGGCTCCTCTCGAGGGCAACACCGGAGAAGCCACCATATCTTGGAAAAGAACCAACTTACCGCTTCTCCGATTTTCCGGATGCACTTCTGGAGACCTGAGCAGTCTCCTCTCCCCTCTCTGGGCGATTCAAGAAAGGGGGCTCCCCTTTCCGCAATCGCAGTCGTACTTTTAGGCATGTTAAACTCTCATTTTTAGGAGCAGATATTGTCTCCTCTTCCTCCTTTTTCTGCATCTCTTTTTCCAGATGAGGCGCAAATCGGGGATCCGCCTGCATAGCGTCGAGAATAGGCTGATGCTTATGGTGGTACGCCCAGGTCACCGCGTCTCGAAGGCAATAGGAAAAAGCGAGCTCATTTAGGCGGGGATGCTGACGGAGGGCTTCAAAGGATTCAAAACGGCCGAGGTCGGCAGCCATTTCGACCGCATGCCCTAAAGAGGGGATAGGAATTTCTTCAAAACGATCATGAGTCATGATGTCGTGGACGATTGTCATGGTGACATTGTAGTAAATTGCTCGGCAGAGTCCCCCGCCGAGAGCATGGGCGGGGATCTCAGCAAACCGGTGGCTCGCCATGATCTTGCGAACCGTCTCGACATCTCCAAGACTGCACTGACGAAGAAAGAGAGGGCGAAGAATCGCAGGGTCGTCGGTCACGAGCAAAATCTCAGAAGGAAGAGAGGGAGGAATATCCTTTCCTTCCCTTCCCAACCCGATGAAAAGCCCTTCCCGATCTTCGATGAATTTTTTTATTTGTTTTCTATTGAAGAGACAGGGGCTATTTTTCTCTAACCAAACATGGATTTGGGTAGCTTTTTCCCCGTCTGAAAGAGTTCGCGGCAACTGTTTTAAAAAGGCCTTTGCTATGGGTACATAGAGAGAAAACGCCTCGAAGAAAGAATTCAAAATCTGCGCCCCCTTTTCTTGAATGTTCTGCCCTATCATGTCCCACTGAACAGAGTCCCAGGAAGAGAGAGCCCTTTCTCTTCCATCGAGAAATCCCCTTTCCGCCCATTCAGACCCATCCAGTATATTGGCTCGGTCTTTCAAAAACTGGACGAGTTCGGACCGAAAGAAATCGATATTGTCTAGCGAGACCTTTTGATCCCTCACTACTTTTCCAAGAAAAGAGGCTGGATGGTAGCTGTAGAGCTCGATGAGCTGACTTTCTTTCTCGTAGATTTTCCGCACCTTTTGAACAGGCCCAGGAACCTCTAACTTTACCCCATCACCCCTTCTCTTACCAGAACGAGCGGGATACCTCGCCTCAAGAGGAATGGCCCAAAGATCTAAACTCATGCTCACCTCTTTTCCGTCTCTTTCTTGTCATCGTGATAGCCGAGATATTGCGCACATTCATGGATCTTCTGATCGCTAGAATTTCGACGCAATATGAGCATTCTTGGACTGCTAGCGCTAGTTTGCGGCGAAACGGTGAGCTCTTTGAAGAGATGAGCCAACCCTTTGCATCCCTGTTGCGGCGAAGGAGAAGTCGGATGTTGGGAAAATGAATCTGTAGGACGTATTTCTGTCGTCATGGAAACCTCCTGTTGAATAAAATCGTCATTATCATTTTCAAATGAATTCTTGACAATATATTTAAATAGCTACAAAGATTTCCCTTTTTTCGGCGAAGAAGTTATGATGGTTGGTTACTAGGTATTTAACATGAGAATTATCCATTCGTTAGGCCATGTCGTGGGAGGCTCTTTGCTCATCGCGGGGACCACCATTGGCGTCGGCATGCTCGCACTGCCGGTTGCTACCGGACCAGGAGGTTTCCTCCCCTCGTTTGCCATCTACTTGATCTGCTGGGTCTTTATGCTTTGCACCGGCCTCCTTCTCGTCGAAGTGAGCCTTTCCATGCCCAAAGACACGAGCTTCATCTCAATGGCTGAAAAAGTGCTGGGCCCGATTGGAAAAAACATCTTCTGGCTCGTCTACCTCTTCCTCTTTGTCACAGTGATGGTCGCTCACGTAGCGGGCGGCGGCGGCATCTTAACGCAAATCCCCTCCTGGCCTCTCCCTCATTGGATGTCAGCCATCCTCTATACCGCTGTACTAGCCCCCGTCGTCTACCTTGGCGCACGGACGGTCGACTGGCTCAACATGGTTTTGATTTCAGGCGTTATCTTTTTCTACCTCGGCTTTGTCGGCGTTTCAGCGACCTCAGTGCAATTCAATCTCCTCTCCTACGCCAACTGGGGTAAAGCATGGCTTGCCCTCCCGATCCTCTTCACCGCTTTCACCTACCAGGTCATCATCCCGACGCTGATGAGTTACATGAAGTACAACGTCCGGAAGATCCGGCTCGCCATTGTCTTTGGCTCCTCGATTCCTCTCGTCATCTATTTGATCTGGGAATTCTTGATCCTCGGCATCGTCCCTCCCACAGGACCTAACGGGCTAATCGAAGCAGCTTCTCTTGGTCAAAATGCCGTCGCTCCCCTCAAGCACTTCGTTCAAAGCGAATGGATTTTGATCTTCAGCAACTGGTTTGCCTTCTTTGCCCTCACTACTTCGTTCATTCCATTGGCCCTCTCCTTTTTCGACTTTCTCGCCGATGGGTTTAAATGGAAAAAAATCGGCGTAAAACGTGCTATCCTCACTCTCATCGTCTTTGGAGTGCCTGCCATCATTGCTCTCATCTATCCAGACATCTTCCTCACCGCTCTCGGCTACGCCGGCGGCATTAGCTGCGCCTTTCTCTTTGGCCTCATGCCTCCCGTGATGGCTTGGGTCTGCCGCTATCAAAAACACTACCCGAGAGAAAATCGTCAACTCCCCGGCGGCAAACCGCTCCTGATCGGCCTCATGCTCTTTGCACTTCTCATCCTCGCTGGAGAAGTGATTCAACAAGCGGTGTTCTAATGGCAAATTTCGACTTTTTGAAAGCGAAAGATATTGCGATGGAAAACCTCGAGGCAATCCGCCTTTCGCTCGCTCGCTGCGTAGATGAGGGAATGATCGATCTCGAGGACCTCCTCTACAATGAGATCCTCGGTCTCATCGATGACGTCTCAGTGATGAAAACCTGGGAGGAAATGGAAGAGCTCGTCGCCAAGGCCAAGATCGTCGAACAAGACGTCGCCGCCTGGCTCGCCATGCACGGCCGCACTAGCGTCTCCCTCCCCTGGCCCCGCCAGACTAAATCAAATTGAAAAAACAGGATGTTAAAGATCCACCCAACTAGCAAGTTGGGCTAAAGATCCGTCTTTCTTATCCTGCCTATCCTGTCCATCCTGTTATTCTTTTCTAACTTCGCCATTGCAAGTCACACTAGCACTCTTTTCACCTGACCAGAAAAATCAAAGAATGATTGCATCAAAATAAATAAAGTGTTAAACGTTTCCCTCTTTTTCCCAACCAAAGGAGGAAATTATGGCAACGACAGCACGAAGCGCTACTCTCACCCCCACCTACGGCGAGAGAATGCTCGATGCATACATCGCTTCGCAACCACCCAGAATCACTGCAGGTAAGAAGCTAAAAATCCCAAACGATTTCCAATTATCCCGCCTTGTCGACGGAAAACCAAACCAATTTTCACCCGCAGCAGAATTGACCAAAGGAAGGGTGGCTCTTTTTTTTATGCCAAGAGCCTTTACTCCCACCTGCTCTAATCAACATCTCCCGGCCGTAGTTGAAGCCTACCCTGAATTTCGCAAACGTGATATCAAAGTGTTCGTCATGTCACCCGATAACCGAGACGTAATGAGCGCGTGGTTCAGGGCCCATGACGAGAAGGGAATTAAGAAAGGTGCAGTTGCACTCTTGACAGACAACTGCACGGAAAACAAGTGCAGCGATACAGCTCCTTTACAACAAGCCAAGGAACTACTCAAAGCACCTTCCGCCTTTATGATTGAGCAAATTCCCGATTATCTCGGAGATCTCGGTCGCCTCCTCGGAATTGCCACAAAAAAATGTGAGGACCGACATCTCGGACTCGTCTTTCCAAGAGGAGTCGCTCTTCTTCACAAGGGACTCGTGTTAGATGCAAGATTCGAACAAGATCCGGGTAAGTGTGAAACGAGTCATCCAAGCAAACTCTTAGATGACTACGAAAGAATTTACAAGCAAGCTCAAGAAATGCATTGGATAGAATAGTCACAATTTCAGTGAAAGGCGATAGCATGTAAGAAGTGCTGTCGCCGCTTGAGCCACATTGAGCGATTCGATCTTGCCCAACATCGGAAGATAGACGAGGTGATCAGCCCGTTTTTGGATGAGCGGCTGAATCCCCTCCCCTTCTGAGCCGACGACGAGGACTGTCTTTGGCTTGAAGTGGAAATGAAAGGCATTTTGCGAGCCGGGCTTGAGGACTGAAGCGACCACTTCATAGCCCCCTTTTTGGAACTGCGTGACCGCCTCGGCGAGATTGGAAACCCGAATGAGGGTCATCCACTCGCTAGCGCCGCAGCTCGCCTTAGCTGCGACAGGCGTAAGATCGCTTCCTCGGTTTTTCGACCAAGCCAAACCGTCGGCGCCAAAACACTCGGCACAGCGAAGGAGCGCTCCGAAGTTCTGCGGATCGAAGATTTCATCGCAGAGAAGGACGAGCGACTGTTCCCAATCGCCTACTTTCTGGAGAAACTCTTTCACGTCGAGAAATTCACGCCCTTTGACGTGGGCCGCAAACGACTGATGAGAGTCGGAACCACACATGCGAGAGAGTTCAGTTTCCGAGATCGAAACGACCGGGATGTTCCACTGCTCACATTCGCGGAGGAGCGAGTGCTTTCGTTCACGCGCCTCTTTGACCGAGGTATAGACCCGCAAAATCCTCTGCGGCGCATGGCGAAGCAACTCGGTCAATGCATGGAGCCCCATGATCATCTGATCGCGGGGTGGCAAGCGAGAGGAAGAGCGGTGATGATAAGGATCGTTCATTAAAAAGTCCTCGAAACAGTAAAGACGGCCGTGACGGGCGTCCAACGAAGTTTAAGCTTTTGCTCCAGATTGGTTGTCGTCGTTGCACTGGCAGGCACAAGATGAGTGGTTGTCTGTTCCTGTGTCACTGCAAGCACGGAAGTGACGCAATATTGAACTGTTGCCCTTGCCCCAACACGCCAGGCCCGATCGATCCGATAGTCGATTTGCGCCCATCCGCTGTGCGCCAAATTACCTCCCGAGCTCGAATTGATCGAATTGAGCTGGATGTATTGGCTCGTGATGCCTGGATTGTAGAGCGTAATTTCCTCTTGAAACTCCGTCTTAAAATCGAGGTGGATCCAGTGATAGGCATAACCAGCATTCAAGGTCATTCTCGTAACAGGATCGAATTCAATCCCCACTCCTAAATACACTCCGTTCCACGATTGCCGCAGCGAGCTCGGAAAACTCGACACTACCTGGTACGATGTGCCGCCCACAGCATTCGATGACGTCCATGTCTGACTCCCCGGCCGATCAATCACTTCGTAATTACCCGAATAGCCGACGAGCGGAATGACGAGAAACTTATACGTTCTTCCATCCGTTAAATTCACTGCGAGACCAAAATAAGTATCCCAATCGGCCGCCCAGCCATTGACCGAGAAATTGAGATAGGCCTGATCTGTTGCATAGGGCTGGTAGGCGAGCCGCTGTTTTAATTGCCCCCGGCCAAACGCTGCGTAGTCGCCATAGACGTAAAACACCAGGTCTCGGTAGATCATCCGGAAATCAAGCGCGTTGTCCCAAAACTGAAGATTCTTGTATTTTTCGCTTGAATAGAGCACTCCCCCGTCCCCTGCATCTTGCAAGTGCCAGTGCAAGTTATCATTCCGATAACCAGTCTGCAGCTCCATGTGGAGCGGCTCATTGACAGTCGCGAAGGCTGCCAAAGGCAGCAGAAAAATGCAGAATGCAGAGCGCAGAATGCAGAATTGAAAAACAGGCGTCTTCTCAATTTTCAGTTCTGCGTTCTGCAATCTGCGTTCTGCACTCATCGGGGGTTTTTCCTGTGCTTCCAATAATCAGGCCCGTAATTGTAGCACAGCTCAGTCCCTTTGGAAATAGTTTCGTTGGTGTAGAGGATGATGTGGTTGATCCCCTCCAGCGTAGCTAGAGCGCTCAGGAGATTTGGTCGGTCGCTGTGATTGATGTAGCGAGACCAGCCGGCCGCCTCTTCGGCATCGATGAGATAAGGCGTCCACTCCCCTATTTCAAGCGGGTATTCAAAGCAATAAGCGTTGGCTAGGTCACCTTTTCTCCGCCGCCGGACGAGGCCAGCGTATTCGGC
Source organism: Verrucomicrobiota bacterium (assembly GCA_028873375.1). GTDB lineage: Bacteria > Chlamydiota > Chlamydiia > Chlamydiales > SM23-39 > CAITMJ01. The sequence continues at coordinate 2,503 of JAGWKU010000063.1, read as the reverse complement.
GATGAACTCCATCTTGGAAAAGTTCCTCTCGGCGAAGACACCCCAGCCGATCTCATCGCTCACCCACCGAAGCGAGACATCGGGAATTTTTTCGCTGAGGAGTTCCTTTTGAAAATAGCGGCCGAGCCAGAGTTGTTCACGGGTGCGAGGACGAGGCTTCAGGGCATCGCGGAGAATGCGAGAGCTCGCAAACGCCAGCCGGTTCAGTACAAGTTCAGGGGGGCGTTTGCTGACTTTTTCCAAAAAAGAGTTCCGTAGTCGAAAGAGAGTTGATCGCCAGGAGCGATTTCTTTGAGAGAGATGAAGATCATTCGAGGCAGCCCCCGCCAATAAATCGATTGGAGACCGAGGTTGGGTCGGAAGCTATGATTGATAAAGCGGGTAAAATTGCCCTGTTCATTTGCATCGATAATGAATTTTTTCCGTCCCACATTCCAGAGAGTATACCGGACACAGTAGTCGTTGTCCTTTACAATTTTTTTCTTTCTCTCTCGCACTACCCCTGCGTATTCGCCGACGAAGGTGCAAGGAGGAATTCTCTGTTCTGCAAAAGCGCCAAAGCCAAGCTCTTCGCTGATCCAGCGGAGAGAAATTTTCGGGTGGAGGTGCTGTTGCATTTCTTTATCGAAATAGACCCCCATCCAGATCTTCTCCGAGGAGATCGCATCGCTCAACTTTGCTTTTTTTGTCTTGGCCAGCAAGAGATCAAAGTCATCCGCTGATTCGTAGATTGGGTGAGAGAGGTATTCACAAAAAACTTTTTCCCGAAATTTTTCTTCATTCTCAATCGTGATATTGCGCGCTGTGAAAAAAGTCGGACGGGGCGTCGGATCGAGGAGAGAAAGAATCTTTTGCGCATTGAGGTAATGGGCGAGCTCGACCGGCGTAAACCCATCTTCATTGCGGCGTCTTTTAAGCACCCGATAGCCCGCGAGGCGAGCCACATATTCGATCTCCCCCTGATGCACCGCCAAATGGAGCAAATTGTGTCCCCCTTTTACGCTCACCACCCGAAGCACCGGATGATCTTCATCGCCTTCGAGCTCCTCAGGAAGTTCGGCAAAGAGTTTCTTCCAACTCAACTTTCGATCAGCTAATTGATCGATGCGTTTTCTCCACGGCTCTAATTCATCGGGGATTTTGATTTCTGTCTTCGAGAGAAAATAAGGTCCACGGGGAAGAAGAAACGCTTGACTCAAGCCATACCTCAAGTTTGCGGTAGTCCTTAACATGGAAAGCTGAACTCTGCTTGCGGAGGCACGTAATCTGCTTCGTCGCCCTCCACCCCGAAGACGATGCATCTTCGGGGGGTCGCAAGGCGGCTCCTTGCATCTCACATGCCTGCGCCGCGCACTGTTCTAGCTTTACATGTTGCGGACTACCTCTTTTGTGAAAGGAATTTTCTTATCACGTTCGGCCAGTTTTCACAAGCACCTTTTTTTTATCTCCTCGACCTGCTACCCTAAAAGCTTGTTTTTTACGAAAAACTTGATTGGACATAATATGTGTAGCTTGCTTGCCGTACGAACGGGCGAAGCCCTGTCGCATGCTTCTGTAGAAGCAAAACCCCTGGTCGTCATTTTAATGGGCCCTCCAGGAGCCGGCAAAGGCACCCACGCAGGCCCTCTCAGTCACGAACTCGCCCTCCCCCACATCTCCACCGGGGATCTCTTCCGAGAGAACATCCGGAATCAAACTCCCCTCGGCCTAAAAGCCAAGGAATTCATTGACCAGGGCAAGCTCGTCCCCGACGATCTCGTTCTCGACATGCTCTTTAACCGGATTAGCAAAGACGACTGCAAGCAGGGCTACCTCCTCGACGGATTTCCTCGCACCGTCGCCCAAGCCCAAGCCTTCGAACAACGGCTCGGCTCCTCCAGCACCCTCCTTGCCCTCCACTTTGCCGTAGAAGACGAAGCCCTCGTTGAGCGGATCACAGGACGCCTCTCCTGCAAACAGTGCAGCCGCCCCCACCACCTCAAGTTTGATCCCCCCAAAGCCCCCGGCCAATGCGACTCCTGCGGCGGCCCCCTCTATCAGCGCGACGACGACCGAGAAGAGGTCCTCCGCAAGCGGCTCGAGGTCTACCACACCCAAACTGAGCCCCTCATCGCTCACTTCTCGAAAAAGGAGGGTCTCCTTCTGGAGGTCGACAGCATCGGCTCCAAGGAAGAGGTCTTCCATCGCGTCCTCGAGACGCTCGATGCAAGTCACTGAATTCCACCATCTTACGGTTTAATTGAGAAATTCATTATTACGGCTATAATAGTTGCTCAAAGGATACGAAGTGTTGAAAAAATCTATAAAAAGTTTTATATTAAATGACTTACTAAAGGAGTTTGTATGAGCCATTTAGCAGGGCTTTTTCATCAAAAATTTCTTGACTTCCGAATAGCGAATGCTGTCTAATTGTCAAATTTCATTTTGACTATCAGTAAGATGTGACCAATTTTAGCAGTGCATGTGATAATGAATGGGTAGACGATTCCGCAAGGGCGATTTC
>JAGWKU010000062.1 GCA_028873375.1 Verrucomicrobiota bacterium | reverse complement strand
GGGTCTTTGGTCTGGATCAAAATGAGTCATTCTCCAGAGAAGAGCGTGGAGGGAATGAGGATTGGGGGGGGAGTCCATCCAATGGGAATAAGTATATCTGGCGAGGATTCGATAAGCTTCTATTGAGGATTGTGCATGGAACCAGGGTGGAATTCGCTTGGGCAAGAAGAGGTTGCAGAGGATCACTCCAAGGGCCCAAATGTCCTCTTTAGGTGTTTTGGCGAAGTCCCACACCCGTTTGCAGATCAATCTCGCTCTTTCCGGAGAACAGTAAAGCGGAGTTGTGAGGTTGCTTTTATGGAAATGAGCCTCATAGTCGGTAAAGATGGCTCGGATACCCGTTTTTTTCCATTGAAGGAGGATGTTATCCGGGGAAACGTCTTTATGTTGAATTTCGCAAAGAATAGCGAGGAGTTGCTCTGCAATTGAAAGTTTGGCCGAGTAGGAGTCGATCCATCCGTTTTCTATTGCAGTGGTTAGATCAGAGTGCCAAAGCTCTTCATAAATTGTATCTGAGCTAATGTGATAGAGTTCAGGGCCTGGAAAGGATTGAACGGCTTTGCAATGGCTTTCAAAACGCTCTTTCTTGTCTGTGGTGCGGCAAACGCAAGGGACTCCTCGAGTCCAATTGATTCCAAAGGTAACTTTCATTGAGCCTTTTTCTCGAAGAGGGATTGAAAAATCGATGATTTTTTCGCCGGTGGGTGAGGTAAAGGAACGGAATTTTTCACGATCGATCAGATTAGGTTTCCAATCGGAATGGAAAATCTTGGTCAGAATGTATTCGAACCAGTCAGCATTGAAATTGCCTGTGCTCTTTGGGAGGATGAGACTCCACACTTTCTTTTGAAAGAGTTCCCGGAGCGCCCCAGGATGGATCAATCTCTCTTTTGCTATTTTTTCAATGTCATCCACAACGAAAAGCTCATCTCGAATACCCGTTTGAAAGACGGCCCGTCGTTGCCCGTTGATAAGGCTCTTATTTTCTGGTCCTATGGAATTCAAGAAAATAACTTTGTTAGAAGAGTTTAATTCAATCATAATGCAAATTATTATAGCTGATTTATTGAAAAATTTAAAGCTTTTATCAGGTCTCTGAAAACCCGGTCCTTTAGGGCGGGTAATTCACATTTATCTGATAAGGATTAAAACGTTGATTGTCAACAGGTTGTAGGAGATTAGTTAGAGAGGCAGTTGCAAAACTCATTTGCCCGTTAAAACCGCCCTTTTGAGGCCATTTACGTCCATTCACCTCAGTCGGCCCGCTTGGGCCGACCTCGTCAAATGGACCGTAGTGGCTTTGCAACCACTCGCAAATGGCCTCAAAATCATCGATTTTCCCGGGCAAAGCAGTTTTGCAACTACCTCTAGAGTTCTGAAATGGTAAAGAGAAGGTCAAGGGCTTCTTGAGCTGGGGGACGTTCTAAAGGATCATAATGGGTCATCCGCCAGATGAGATGGCTCACGCTCTTTTTGTTCTTTGGCTCCTCTTTCATCCAGTGCTCGCTAGCATAGGTAGAAAGGGTCTTCAATACGTGTTGAACCGCTTTCCTTTTGTCGTCGATCGACTTTTCATCGACGAACCAAGGGAAGCGGATCTTTTCGCCGGGCGAAGAAAAAAAGAGCTCGTGGAAAATCATCCCCAACGTAAAAATGTCGTAGCTGGGCTCAATGCATGAATCGTAGGGTTCTTTATTTTGAATTTTGCGGGCGAATTCAGGAGACATGTGAGTGCAAGTTCCTGAGGGGAGGCTTTTCTTTCGTATATCGTTGTGTTTGGTGAAGATTTCAAAATCGGTCAACTTCACTCTTCCGTCCTCTTTTTTGAAGAGGGCATTCTGTGGTTTGAGATCTCGATGAGTTCCGGAAGGGTGAATGTCTTTTAGAATGTGTAAGAGTTGGAGGGCAACGTTCTTTTGTTTTTCAAAAGAGGAAAGCAGGCCCATTTGAATTGCTTTTGCAAGATCACAATCAAACGATTCCTGGAAGATTGCCCGGAACTTCAAAGAAGAGGCATAGACAAGGGGTTGGTGGAGGGTAAAAAGGTCAGATGTTTCGAGATGATTTTTGTAGAATTGTTCTTCTTCGTAGACCGCGCAGGCGCATGCATTGCCCGTTGAACAGTCCCATCCAAGCCATACTTTGCTCGTAGCTCCTGTTCCTAAAAGATGAGGAAGTTGGACGAAGACAGCATGCTTATCTTGCACATAGAAAAGAGTGGATTTTGTTTTTGAAGGAATAGGAATTGAATAATCTAAAATAAAACGCTTTTGATAACATGTCCACAAGTTGGTGATCAATTCAATTTGAGTTTCTTCGAGGCGTTGCTCGTGAGTCAAACGCCCATTCATTTCGTGGAGCCATCGATTGACAAAGGTGTCGAGATCGGGAGGAATGGCAAGATCCCATCGCCCCTTCGAACATAAAGCGCGGTAAGTAGCTTCTTGGAGGAAGAGGCGTTTCGCCATTTCGTCGAGACGAAAAGCAAGCTCTGTTCCTTGGCAATTAAAGGTTTCCCAGTGACTCTCTTCCCCTTGATTGTGAGGAAGATGTCCGATAGCTCCAGATGCGAAAGCAGAAATGCACATGGCCTAAAAGAATAATGGGATGGAAGGGTTTTTATCAAGGTTTTTTCGATGGAGTGCGAGGCCCAGCAGAAGCGCTGCGTAGGCAAAAATCCAATCAGATCGAAAGCCGTAAAAATAGAGAGAATAATCGAGTGCAAGGGGAGGGTAGGAGGTGAGGTCGAGCAGTTGGTTGGTGTATCGATCCAATGCAAAAAAAAGAAGGGATCCGAGAGAAGAAAGCAAGAGAGACGCCAAGATCGCTGTTAGCAGACCAAAAAGAGCGAGACTTAGGAGGAATGGGTAGAAGAGATTGTAGAGGAGGCTGAGGTAGGGAAACTTTCCAAAGTGATAGAGAAGAAGCGGTAAAATTGCTAGGTGGACGGCGAGGCCCAGTCCGAGCGAGCTGCGAAAGAGGCCGGCGAGGAGATACATGCACTTCGAAAAGAAGGGGAGTTGCAGACTTTTCACCGCCGTTCGCTTGGGAAAGAGAGCTGTGAGCCAAAGATCGACCGATGGATGGAGTAAAAAGATGCCGAGGCAGCAACCAAAGGTGAGTTGGAAGCCGATCTGTTGAACGACGAGTGGATTCCAAAGCACCTCTAAGAGAAGGGCAGCTCCGAGGAGATTCGACGGTTCGCAAGGTCTCTTCAGCCACTTGCTCCAGAGAAATAAGGTCGTGGTGAGCCAAGCCCGCTGAACAGGAGGCGAAGAGCCGATGAATATAAAGTAGAGCGAAGAGACGACGAAAAGAGCTACCCACGTCCAGCGGGGCGGGAAAAAAAAGCCTAAAAAGGAAGAGAAAAAGAGGAGGATAACCCCGAAGTGAAATCCCGAGATGGCCAATAAATGTTGCAACCCGAGTCGTCCAAACTCGAAGCGGAGCTGCCGATCTTCAATTTCCCCTGTCGCTAAGGAAGAGAGAAACATCGCTGCTCGCGCATGGATCAGGTTTTCTCGTAAATAGGTGCGCACCTGTTCTTTCATTTGATAGCGGAGTTCAGCTAAACTCCATGTCCATTCTACCGGTTCCCACCTCTTCACTTGAAGTGTAAACTCGTAGTCGTTCTTTCGCTTTAAAAAGCCGGTTACTTGGTAATCACGTGAAGCAGTCGCCCGCTTTCCTCGCGCATAAATACTGCACGGCAGAGCAGCTCTTCCATGATATAAAGTTCCTCGGTACACAACATCTTGATAAAATGGTGACTGGTGTTTTTGCAATGATGAGATGGAAAAGCGCGCCGTGCACTCGTTCGGCAATTCCATTGTGGGAAGTCCGCCATACAAAAGCCAAGCGTACACTCCAATGCTTACCAACCCAGCGATCGATGCCCACTTTCTCAACAAGATTAAATAGAGAGTCCACACTATGCCTACCCACACAGGCACTGAAAAAAGAGCAAACCCAATTCCAATGGCAGCGCTCAGACCCAGCAAGAGAGCTGGCTGCTCACCCCAAAACCGCTTATGAATAATTAGTAACTCGGATGCATGCATAGAAAAGTGCAGAATTCAGAATGCAGAGTGCAGAACTAGAGCAACAGGGGGTTCACCCGACTGCCAGTTCTGCATTCTGCGTTCTGCATTATCCATCCGTTGGTGTGGAAAGTTCGTCTTCGATGGAGCGGTTGATGAGGCGGGCGCCTCGCTCGCTTGAAAAATAGGAGAAGAGCCAGCGAGTTAGGACAACGAAGCGATTGCGGTAACCGATGAGGTAGACGATGTGGACAAAGCACCAGGCGAGCCAGGCGAAGAGTCCGTAGAATTGGAAGCGGCCAAACATCCCGATTGCTTTGGTTTTGCCGATCGTCGCCATCGTCCCTTTGTCGAAGTAACGGAAGGGAGGGCGTTGCGATTTGAGAAGTCGTTTTCGAAGAATGTGCGCGATGTAGCGCCCTTGCTGAACGGCCACAGGAGCGAGAGCGGGAAGTGGCTTGCCATTTTTGTCCATGGCGCAGGCGGCATCGCCGAGGACGAAAACTTCGGGATGATCGGGAATTGAGAGATCCGTATCGACGACGACTCTTCCTTGCCGATCGAGGGGGACGCCAATCGTTTGGAGGAGGGGAGATGCTTGGTTGCCGGCAGCCCAGAGAATGTTTTCAGAGGGGATAAAGAGATTTTCAATATTAACGCCTTCTTTGGTCACGTTGGTCACTCGCTTGCCGGTGATGACGATGACGCCAAAGTGTTCGAGATAGTCTCTCGCTTTTTGAGAGAGGCTTTCGGGGTAGACGGGGAGAATGTGAGGAGATCCTTCAATTAGGTAAATCTTTGTCTTGGTTGTGTCGATGCGTCGAAAGTTTTTGAGCATCGTTTCATAGGCGATTTCGGCGATGGCGCCTGCCATTTCGACGCCAGTCGGGCCGCCGCCGATGATGACAAAGTTGAGGTATTTTTTCGCTTCGGAAATACTATCGCATCGCTCTGCTTTTTCAAAGGAGAGGAGGATCCTCTCTCGGATTTTGAGCGCATCGACGAGTGTTTTGAGCCCAGGAGCATAGGTCTCCCATTCGTCGTGGCCAAAATAGGCGTGATTCGCTCCTACAGCGATGATGAGATATTCATAGCCGATCCGATCGCCGTTTTGCATGACGATCTCTTTGATATCCTTTTCAATACGGACGACGTGGCCCATAAGGACAGTGATGTTCTCGTAGCGGCTCAAGATTTCGCGGATGGGAACGGCGATGTCGGCAGGAGAAAGAGCGGCGCTAGCCACTTGATACAAAAGGGGCTGAAAAAGGTGGTGATTGGTCTTGTCGATCAGCCAAACATCGAATTTGGTATTTCCTAGGGTTTTAGCTGCATTGAGGCCAGCAAATCCACCCCCTACAATCGCAACCTTTGTATACGACACACGCGCTCCTTTTCTCTATCAGGATACACAAAAAAAATTTCCCAGAGAAGCACTTTTTCAAAATTTGAGTTAATAATAAAAAACGTGTTTCAATTATTTTTGATTTATGACAGAGTGGGAATTCTGTGTGCCATTAGTGTTGAAAATGAATTCTCAAATTCGTGACTTCTTTCGAGTAACCGGAACTCAGGAGCCTCATTTCCAAGAGGTAAGGTTTTTGAGCGAGGAAAAAGAGCTCTGTTGGGATGCGATTGAACCAACAGGCGTTCCTCGCGGTTGGTTTGAACTTTCTCGCATTTCAATGCAAGACCGGGTGGAATTTACACGCGATTTTTGGCTGACCTTATTGCCGTTTCACCCTAAAGCAACTCGATCGCTCGAAGAGTTTTTCGAACGGCTTGACGATGTCGCTGTGGTGATTTGTCGCCAGTCGAAAGAAGAGCCGTGGAGAGCCGAATTGATTTATAGTCTGGCCGATAACTCCTCTTTTTTCCGTGGACTTCCTCCGGCACCAGAAGAGGAAATTGAAGGGACGATGAGAGAATTGGATGCCAAATTGCCTCGCGATTATCAAGCATTTTTTCGAGTCCATAATGGATTTGGGAAATTGACTGAAATGGGACTGCTTCCATTGGAAGACATTCCCTTTGCAAGGCAACAGCTAGTCAACCTCGTCTGCCATTCAGAAAAAATGCTTCGTTTGGGAGAAACGCAGATCGATCCGGCCTCGCTTTATCCTTTTTATGAGGAATATGGTGTTGGCGGATTGCAGTGTTTTATGGCCGAGTGGTATCCTGGTGCAGAAATGGGCAATGTTTATTTTTCAGAAATCGATTATACATTATCAGATATTCGGGATCGAAAAGGGTGGGCCGAGAACCTCGCTTACCCTACTTTTTTAGAATGGTTGACCGCTTTTCTTGAAGGAATGAATGGATTGCCATGATGGTTAAAGCATGTATTTGATGCAGCATTTTTACGAGCAGCACGGGAAGTATCTGGGTCTCGCATTGATCGTGGGGGGAGCAGGGCTTTCTCGACGGATTAGCAAAGCAGAGGTACAGCGTCCTGGCTTGAGTTTAGCAGGCTACTTAAAAGGGTCTGGCTCCGCTCGTTTGCTCGTCGTCGGTAAACAGGAGATCGAGTATCTGCGCGATCTCGATGCGCCGACTCGCTTGGCTAGGCTAACGGCGATTCTCACACCGAGCACCCCTGGCGTCATCGTCGCTCGCGGTTTTCGCCCGCCCAAAGAAATCGTCGAGATCTGCGAAAAGCAAAAAATTCCTCTGTTCAAATCGAATTCGACAGCGACCAATCTCTTGAGCCGCATTACTTTTCTGTTATTGGAAGAGTTTTGCCCCAGCGTCACCTTGCATGGGACGTTGGTCGAAGTGTTTGGCGTCGGCGTATTGATCCAAGGAGAATCGTCCGTTGGAAAAAGCGAAGCGGCGCTCGGCTTGATCGAACGGGGACACCGATTGATTTCGGACGATGTGGTCCGAGTGAAAAAGAAAGAGGGCTCTTATCTCGTCGGTTCAGGTCCTGAACTCACGCGCCACTTAATGGAGATCCGCGGGATTGGAATCATCAATGTTGCCCACCTCTACGGCGCCGTGTGCGTGCGGCCGGACAAAGGGCTCGACATCGTTGTCAAACTCGAGGAATGGGACGACAAGCATTTCTACGACCGAGTAGGTCTCGACGAAAAGTTCATCGATGTATTAGGCGTTAGCGTGCCGTATCACGTCTTGCCGGTCAAGCCAGGGCGCGATGTCGTCTTGTTGCTTGAGACGATCGCCCTTAATCATCGCTTAAAAGACATGGGGTATAATTCTGCCAAGGAATTCAACGCGAAGCTCTTAGAAGCAATCGCTCGCCGTCAGAAAAAAAGGATCACCCATGAAGCTCGTTTGTAAGGTAAAAGTGAAAAATGCATTAGGATTACACACTCGTCCCGCCGCCGCCATCGTAAGGCTTCTTCAACCGCGTAAATCATCGGTATTTTTTACTTATAAAGAAGAGACAATTAATGCGCGGAGCATCATGAGCATTTTGATGCTGGCGGCCAAGAAGAACTCGCAAATCACTGTGACGATCGAAGGGGAAGATGCGGAGACGACGATGAATCAGCTCGTGAGAGCTTTTGAGCAGGAGTTCGGAGAAAAGTAGATGGTCAAAGGCGAAGAAATTGTTCTTCGAGGGCTTCCTGTCAGCAAGGGAATCGGCATTGGCTTTCCGATCTTTTTTACTAGCTGGGATGAAGACATACCTGAGATCCAAATTCCAAAAAAAGAGGTCGACCAAGAAATAGATCGATATCGCAGAGCTTTAAAACAGAGCAGAGAAGATCTCGAGCGGCTCCACAAGATCTCTCTCTGTGAAGGTCCCTCTGAAATCGTCTCGATCATCGGCAGTCATCTCGAGATGATGCAAGACCCGATGATGACGACGCTCATGGAAGAGAAAATTCGCGATCTCCAGCGCAACACTGAATCGATCTTCCATCATCTGATCGAAGAGTACAAACGGCGCTTTAGCACTCTTCAAGATACCTACTTCCAAGAGAGGGTGCGCGACATCGTCGACGTCTCTCGCCGCATCTTAAGTCATCTACGGCCCCTCACACGCATCAAAATTACTGAGCTTCCACACAATTCGGTCATCCTCACTCATGAACTGGTCCCTTCAGAGACAGTGGAGGTCAATGCCTCTCTCGTTAGCGGCTTTGTCACTGCTGCCGGAGGAATCACTTCCCATGCGGCGATCATCGCTCGCGCGAAGGGCATTCCCTATGTCGCCAACATCGACATGAAGGTTTTTAAACGGGTCGAACTTCAATCACTCATTGTCGATGGCTCGCAAGGGATTGTGATCATCAACCCGACTCGTAAAACACTAAAAAAATACCAAGCGATCAAGCGAGGCCATCTCCAAAATTACAAACTTCTCAAAAGCGCCTCCCACCTGAAAGGGGAGACGGTCGACGGATACGAAGTGCGCATCTTTGCGAACCTCGAAAATCCCAAAGAGGTCGACCTCCTCCTCCGCAATGGCGCTGCTGGCATCGGCCTCTTCCGTTCCGAGTATCTTTTCCTCTCTAAGCGAGAATTCCCCTCCGAGGAAGAGCAATTTCAAATTTACAAGAAGATGGCCCGCTCTCTTCGAGGACGCCCTCTCGTCATTCGCATTTTCGATATCGGCGGCGACAAGAAAGTCGATCTCGCGCCCGGCCATCGCGACTCCCACTACTTCAACCGCCTTGGCAACGAACTTAACCCGGCTCTTGGCTGCCGCGCTGTCCGCTTCCTCCTCCGCTTTCCCGAACTCCTCGAAGCCCAGTTGCGCGCCATCCTCCGGGCCAGCGCTTTTGGCGATATTCATATCCTTATCCCAATGGTCTCCGATCTTTCGGAACTCCGCGAAGTGCGTGCCGTCATCGATAAACTCCGCATCGAGCTCAAAGCTAAAAACATCAAAGTGGCTAAGAGCATCCCCGTAGGTTGCATGATTGAAGTGCCCTCAAGCGCTATCATGTGCGACGCTCTTGCTCAAGAGGCCGATTTCCTCTCCATTGGCACCAACGACCTCGTTCAATACGTCCTAGCCGCCGATCGGGGCAATCCTCACACGAGCGAGCTCTATTTTGCCACTCATCCCTCGATTCTTCGCCTCATCCGCATGGTCGTCGCCTCTGCTGGCTCTGCCCGCAAACCGGTCATCCTCTGCGGCGAGTGCGCCGCCGATCCTGCCCTCATTCCTGTCCTCATTGGCCTTGGCATCCGCGAATTCTCCGTTGCCGCCCGCCACATCCCTCTCGTCAAGCATACCATCCGCAAGTGGCGTATCCTCGAAGCATGCCGTCTCGCCGAAGGGGCTCTCGAGTACACTGCCGCCCAAGAACTCAAGCAATACATCAGCGAAGAAACAGCCAGATAAATGCTATTTAGTTCTGAAGTCTGACTTCCTCGTTAACAGTTCTCGCTAGACAAATTTTAAATTCCCCTTTAAGATCCCTTCATCAAAAAAGCGCCTATGGCTTCTCTTCAACCACTTCCCACCTCTGCGGATATTTGGCCTCAGATCGTTCGATTAGAAATCTCCCAAGCAGACCCTCCGTGCAGCAATTTTTATGCAATCTGGTTCAAGACCGAAGAATTTGCGAATCAGTTTTTTGAGAAATCGCATACTCATTTTCACAACATGCGCATAGAAAAGGAAAGGGTTCAATTTCAGTTGGATCCGCAAAGCCCCGATCATATGGTTCCTATCGATAATTTATTTGAAAAAACATTAAGAGGAGCTGGCTGGGAACAACAGTTACAGAATATCCATTTCTCGAATTACGGAGTGCTCATCGTTCATCAAACGGCATCTAGTTACGGAAAAAGCATCAATCTCAATTGCCCTATCGAATATGGATTACTTGTTTCTTACTCGGCGAGGAGCGCTCAGCCTCCGTTGCAAGAGTTGAGTAATTTATTCGCAGAACAGTCCTCTCTCGATTTTACTCTTCTCCTTCCTTCCCGTTTTGATGGAACGGAAGTGAAAAATATTTGGCCTGTTATCACTCGCTTAGAAATGAGTCAAGCCGACTTCCCTAATAGCAATTTTTATCAGATCTGGTTCAAGACCAAAGAGTTTGCAAAGCGCTTTTTTGAGCAAGCATCTCTTCATTTTTATAAAATGCTGAGAAAAAAAGAAAAAGTTCAATTTCAGATTGACCCATTTAATCACGAGCAGATGTCTCGCATTTGTTATTTGTTTGACAAAACATTAATAGACGTGGGATGGGCACAACAGCTACAGAATATTCATTTGGCGAGTTATGGAGCTCTCGTCGTTCAACAAATTGAATCGAGTGATGCCAGAAGCAAGAATTCCCGTTGTCCTTTCCAGCATGATCTTTCTATTTCTTATTCAGCGAGCGACTATCAACCTCCATTACAAGAGTTGAGCAAGTTATTTCCCCAGCAGCCCTCTCTTAATTTTCTCCCTCCACCTCCGCCCTCTTTTGATCAATTGGCAACAGAGGAGGAGGCCCCCGAAAATTCCGAAGCTTTTATGATAAAGATAGAGAAGGAAGATGAAGAGATGTAACCTTCTTTTTATACCGCTCGTGATTCAAGAACCGAGAGCTGGCATCGTCGGCTTTTCCTGCGGAATACCCCTCTTCACTCGCGCCTTGCGAGACGCAATGGTCGCTCGCTCCAGAGGGGTATTCCGCGGGAGCCTCCTTGCCATCTCCCGATTCTTG
>JAGWKU010000144.1 GCA_028873375.1 Verrucomicrobiota bacterium | reverse complement strand
CGCGTCCCCTCCCTAAATCTCCGAAAGATCTAGCTAAATAATGGTAAATTTTTTACCTTCCTTTGGCAATGTCTAGCAATTGCACGTCTTACGATGGAAGAGCCTGCCTCTATCCGCAGTGCTTTGAAACTCTTTGCCTCATTGATGAGCCAATTTCTGGCCCGCCTGGTTTTCCCTATGCTGCTCGAGGCGGGCTCGCCACCGCCTTAAAAGTCGGACCGCCGTTGCTCGGCGCTCTTTCTTTTCTGCGAGAAACGTTCCAAAACGCTAGGCCTCTCAAACAAGCGATTCAAGCGACCCTCTTTTCTCTTGCGAAATCCCCCGATGAATCTCTCTTCGACTATGTCAAAAGGATCAGCAGCTTTACCGCCTTAAAAACGGCCTTGATCGCAAGTGGGACAGCAGTCGTAGGAAATTTCTTAGGACCCTCTGCATTGGCCATAGGAGCAGGAGCCCTTTATCTCACTGTGCGTGCACCCACTTGGAAGGCTGCCCTCATCCAAGCCTTTACTAGACAAGCAGAAGAGTCCGAAGCACAGGCCCGTGCACGGATTCAGTGCAATCTTCTCAAAGCCTTCTGCGGAACTGTTTGTCTAGGTCTATGCACTGCGGGAATCGCTATTTATCTGCCACAAGTTCTCGAACAATCGACCGAGTACCAGATATGGCTTCCAGGCCAAGCACCAGCCGTCGCATTTCTCGAATATGCTGGAGTCGCCATGGCCCATCTTTTTTTAGCTAAAAAATCGACGTCGAAAAAAATGGTCATCTACTATCTTCTCAATGCAAGCGCCTCATTGAGTTTCCCGATCGCCTATCTCGCCGATCCTTCTCATAATGGTCCCTTGCGTCTTCACCACTCTTGGATAGGGCAAAGCCTGCAACTCCTTCCGTCCGTCAATCTAAAAGTCCTAGGGGTTGCTCTGTCTCTCGATAGCATCAACTACTTAGCCGACTCTCCAGGCTATCATCAATACGGGCTGACCGCTTGGGGAGACCATCTGACAAAGCAAGGGACACCAGGAGAAGATCTCGTCATTTACGGAGGCGACAATGTGCTGGTCGATAACGTTTGGCTCGCCTTAGACGCCTTTTCCGTCGGTTGCGGGCTCGAATTGCTGGGACATTTGCTTTCGACCGTAAAATCCAATTCTCCCGCAATAGAGGAGAATGTTGAGTTGGTCGTTCGGCGTGCAAATGAAGGATAAGGGGCGGCTGGACGCATTCAGAACGTGCGACACGAGGTCGCTGGAGGGAATTGTCTCTATTATGGGACCACTCCTACTGCGGAGTGAATCTTAAGGTCCTGAATAAAGCAGCGGGCCCGACAATATAGCGAAATGCCTTCGGGTATGGGAGGAGATCCGCGAGGAACTCCACCTCCTGTCAGCTATGAGACAGGTAAGCGTTAGATAGTGAGCATGGCGAATAGATGTGAATCTGCATAAAGACCGTCATACGTGACAAGTGAAAATAGCTGAAACACTTGAGCCAAAACGGCGAAGACAAGCGAGTGGCCTGGTTGTTCTGTCCAGTTCACGCAGTTTTAAGATCTTGGTCAAGAAACACTCTTCTCAATGGGTCCTCGAAGGAGATATCAAATCGTGCTTCGACAAGATCTCCCATGAATGGCTGATCAAACACGCTATGATGGATAAAGAGATCCTAAAGAAGTGGCTAAACGCTGGCTATGTAGAGAACAACGTCTTTCATCGCACTGATGAAGGGACTCCACAGGGGGGAATCATCTCGCCAACTTTAGCGAATATCGCTTTAGATGATCTCGAGGCGGCCATTAAAAGAGTCGCCCGAAGAGAAGAGAAAGTCCACCTTGTGAGATATGCTGATGATTTCATCGTCACTGGAGCAACCAGGGAAATCCTGGAAAGCAGAGTGAAACCAGTCATCACCGACTTCATGAAGGAACGTGGCTTGGAACTCTCACCCGAGAAGACCAAGATCACGCACATCGATGAGGGATTCGACTTTCTCGGATTCAATGCGCGCAAATATGGGGGTAAACTCCTCATTAAACCCGCAAAGAAAGGGATCAAATCCTTTCTGGATGATATTCGAGGAACGGTCAAATCCATGCGCGCAGCCAAAACGGAAAACCTGATCAAATACCTGAATGTGAAAATTCAGGGGTGGGTCAATTATTACCGTCACTGCGTGGCGAAGGCGACGTTCAACTACTTGGACAACAGCATTTTCTGGATAGTTTGGAAGTGGGCCAA
>JAGWKU010000143.1 GCA_028873375.1 Verrucomicrobiota bacterium | reverse complement strand
AATTGGCTCCGCGCCTTGAACAACGTAGTCTTCTTCAAAAGTATAGAGATCCCCTGTAATGACGCTGACCCCTTCAACGAGAGAAGCGGGGTCGTTTTCTGTGACAATCGTATTGGCGGAAAGAGAAGTGAAAAGGGCAAGAAATAAAAAGAAAAGAGCCATTGTTCACCTTCATCTGAAGAGAGAAGAAAAATTCTACAGCAATAAGAAATAAGATAAAACCTTTTTTTAGGCTTGCGGGAATAAAGAACGGCAGCCTAAAATTGGACCTCTCTATAAATGGAGGTTATAATGAATAAGAAACTTGCAATTGCACTATTTTCTCTAGCTACAACTCTTGGTTTTGCCCAAGATGCACCCACTGTACAGAACACCGTACAACCGAACGCTCTTCCTCTCGAAATTAAAATTGAAAAGAAAAGCCCCATCCGTAAGTCGTATGGCTATGTCCGCATGGGAATTTCGGATTCGGATGCAATTCATGAAGTACAAACTCTTCCAGGTCTCGGCGCTGGCTACCGCCTCGGCGTATCCAATGCTGTGGTCGACTTCTCGGCAAACTATACCCGTCAGTCGCTGACCGATAACCACTCTCCTTACTTCTACACCGCACCTAAAGTCGCTTACCTCCGCTATGCCAAAGAATTCTACTATGGCGCAGGTCTTGCTTGGGGTGGTCTGAAGAATGAGAAAACCAACTTCATGGGCCTTGTTCCCAACCTGAGCGTTGGCTACCAAATGCCCAGCAGCTTCGTCCAATTGGATGTAAGCCAACCCGCTGTTGCTCTGAACCCAAACAGCCCAAAAACGCTCTACGCTTCGGTCAGCAACTTGCCTGGTCCTCTCGTTGAAGCTTCCTTCGGCGTTGGTTTCTAAGCAAATCATTTTTTAGGCAGGGTCCTTCTGGGACCCTGTTTTCATATGGCCCGGTAGGGCTGCCATCTGTTTCTTCTTTACTTGATCATACACAGCCATTGCCTCCGCAATCATTGCTCCCGGATGCTGGAGATTCGATGGGAGGACAATCGTATTCCCCTCTTTGGCGAGGTGTCGAAAGGCCTCGATATACTTTTCTGCGACTTGGAGAGAGGCGGCTTTTTCACCGCCTGTTTTTGAAAGGGCAACGGAAATTTCCTCGAGCGACTGGGCAGTTGCCTTGGCAAGTGTCTCAATGGCCTCTGCTTCACCCTTCGCTCGGTTGATCCGGTCGACCTGAGCTGCCTCTGATTCAAGGACAATCTTTTCTCGAAGCCCTTCAGCCATGTTGATCTGCGCTTGACGGTGACCTTCGGATTGGTTGATCTCGGCTTGCCGAACCCCTTCCGATTCGAGAATGCGAGCCCGTTTTTGCCTCTCCGCAGTCATCTGCAATTCCATCGCTTTCCGGATATCTTCCGGCATCTTGATGTCTTTGATTTCGTAGCGAAGGCAACGAATGCCCCAAGAAAGAGAGGCTTCATTGATCGCCTCGACGATCTGGGCGTTGAGCATTTCCCGTTCCTCAAACGTTTTGTCGAGTGGAATTTTCCCAATCTCTGAACGCATGGTCGTCTGGACGAGCTGAGTCAAGGCATGGAGTGGATCTTTCACTCCATAAGAAGCTGCAACAGGGTCGACGATCTTCACATAAATGATTCCATCCAACGTGACGCTTACGTTGTCTTGCGTGATCGCCGTCTGCTCGGGCACTTCGATGGATTCTTCTTTCAATGAGTGACGATAGGCAACTTGGTCAATCGTTGGAATGATCCAATTGAGTCCTGGCTCCAACCGTCGTTTAAATCTCCCGAGTCGCTGCACAACCCAAATTTGTTGATGCGGAACAATGCGCGTCCCTCGAATCACCAACACTGCCACTCCCCCTATCATCGCCAATATCACCCAAATCATATCTGCCTCTTATTCTTCTCTGCCACGCTTCGCGGTCTCGGTGGTCTCGGTGCTCTCGGTGGTGCAATTTTGGCCGCGCTTCGCGGCCTTTTCTATATCGAGCAGGCTTAGCGGTTAAACTCTCATAAAAAATTGCACCACTGAAAACACTGAGATCACTGAGGCGGCGAAACGCCACAAAAGAAATTGCTCAGTGGTTTTTAATAGAGGCAGTTGCAAAACTGCTTTCCCCGGGAAAATCGATGATTTTGAGGCCATTTGCGAGTGGTGGCAAAGCCACCACGGTCCATTTGACGAGGTCGGCCCAAGCGGGCCGACTGAGGAGAATGGACGTAAATGGCCTCAAAAGGGCGGT
>JAGWKU010000061.1 GCA_028873375.1 Verrucomicrobiota bacterium | reverse complement strand
TCAGTTCGCTGGAGAAATGCCTGACCTGTGGGCGCATGGACAATACCGCAGACATTGCTGGAAACGCTATCGATGACAATGGCTGTATCTGGATTACCAGCAAATAAAACACTTATAAAAAGAAGGCAGAATAGCCAGATCTTATTCATAGTAGCTAGCCAGCTTAAGACTGGCTAGCTAATTCTTGCAACGGGGAATTCCGCCTTTGTAAAAAAACCTTTTAGGTTTTTTTACGTTTTTTTTTACGTTGCATGCCGCTCCCCTTTTTGCTAGAATGTTGGCTTTTCAAAGGAACCTTATGTCGAAAGTTTGCACAGTTACTGGAAAAAAACCGAGCTTCGGCCGAAGCTATGCCCTTCGCGGGATTGCCAAGAAGAAAAAAGGGATTGGTTTAAAGATCACCGGCTGCACCAATCGCCGCTTCCTCCCCAATCTCAAGAAAAAAAGAGTCTGGGACCCTGAAAACCGCCGCTTTATTACCTTGCGTCTTTCGACCGCTGCCCTCCGCACGATCGATAAGAAAGGCTTAGCTGCGGCTCTTCGCAAAGCATAAGAGCCAATCTTTGAATTAAAACGGGTGGATCCTTAGAGATTTTTGATGAAATTTCTCTTTTTTGTTTGGCAGCATATGCTGGAAGCCCCATAACTGCCAAACAAAAAAACGAAAGTTCGCAAAAAGCTCAAGGAGGCGCCCCTATTTTAATTCAAAGATTGTCTCTAAAGTCTAGCATCTTTCTCAAAATTATCTTATAAGGGACTGATTAACGCAGTCCCTTCGAATGTTATTTACCAAAAGAGCCTCTCTTCCCCCGAGTCCCTTTCCCGCAAGAGCTCAGCCCGTACCCAAAAAACGGGGTCGATGGCTCCTCTTTTGGACCTTAGCCTGCTTGGGAGGCTGCCTCTGGCTTACGATTGAGTCTCTCTCTCCCCATCAACCCCTCCCAACGGAACCGCCCCATCTCTATTCCAACCAGACCCAACAAGACCTCCGGCTCACCCTCGTCGACGCGATCCGCAAGGCCCACGAATCGATCCACCTGGTCATGTTTGGCCTGAGCGACCCAGCCATCCTAAATGCGCTCGCACACAAAACCATCCCCACCACCATTTACTACGATTCCAATGCTTCCCCCAAGCTCTGGACCGTCTTGCCCCGCGCTGATCTACATCCTGTCCATGGATGGGGTCTCATGCATCAAAAAATTTTAATCCTAGATCGAGAGACCATCTTCATCGGCTCGGCCAATATGACGACCGCCTCGCTCACCATGCACGACAACCTCGTCGTCGGCTTTAAGAGCCAAAAATTGGCCCGTTTTCTCATCGAAAAATCACCCCACTCTCCCGGCTATATCCAAGGGATGGTCGGAGGACAAGGGATTGAACTTTGGCTCCTCCCCGACCCACGGGGGCATGCCCTCCAAGACCTCAAACACAAAATCCGAACTGCTACCCGCTCCCTTTCCATCGCCCTCTTCACCTTTACCCACCCCGCCCTCATCGAAGAGGTCATCGCCGCCCACAACCGGGGCGTCAAAGTACACGTCATCATGGATCTCCACTCGAGCCTCGGGGCGAGCAATAAGGCGGTTGAAAAGCTCAAATCCTCAGGCGTCCGCATCTCCATGAGTCGAGGACTCCAGCTCCTCCACCACAAATTCATCCTCATCGACGACCAAACCCTCCTGGTCGGCTCAGCCAACTGGACCAAGGCTGCCTTTTACAAAAACAGCGACTGCTTCCTCATTCTCCATAACCTCACCGACGAGCAAAAAAACTTTATGCATCGCCTTTGGGGCCGCTTAGAGGCAGAGTCAACGGAAAGAAGGCCAAAGTCAGAAGGCAAAAAGCAAAAGTAAAAGCAACTCTGACTTTAAGAAATTCTTTCAGAAAATAGCTCTCATAGCCTATAACTATTTGTGATAAAATTGGATCCGTGAATGAGTCTTTTTTCGATTGCCTTTTCTCTCTTCCTCCTGATGGACTCCATCGGGAACATTCCTCTTTACATCACGTTTTTAAAGGGCGTCGATCCAAAGCGGCACCTCGTCATCATCTGTCGCGAGATGATCATCGCCTTGCTCATCATTATCCTCTTCAACTTCGTCGGCGAAGCGCTCATGGACTTCCTCCGCGTGCGCAACGACACGATTCAGATTGCAGGGGGCCTGATTCTCTTCCTCATCTCGCTGAAAATGGTTTTCCCGCAGCCCAAAAATCCGAACGACTCTCTCCCTCACGATACAGAACCCTTCATTGTACCTTTGGCCGTCCCCCTCGTCGCTGGCCCTGCAGTCCTCGCCGCGGTGATGATCTACGCAAGTCAAGAGACGAGTCACCTCGTCATGGTAGGAGCCATTCTCCTCGCCTGGGCCGTCTCTCTCCTCATTCTCCTCACCTCTGCTTACCTCAAGAAAATACTCGGTTGGAGAGGCCTCGTCGCGCTCGAGCGATTGATGGGACTGATCCTGACCTTGATCGCCGTCCAAATGTTCTTGAGCGGCCTCAACACCTTCATCCAGCTCCAACACTGACGTCTTACAGCCTTCTGATCAGTTACGATGGCACAGGCTATTTCGGCTGGCAAAAAACGGCTGCCGGCCCTTCCATTCAAGGGGAGTTAGAAAAGGCTCTCCATCATCTCTTCCAAGAGGCTATTACCCCCGAAGCCTCAAGCCGCACGGACCGGGGCGTTCATGCCCGCGGACAAGTCGTCCAATTTGTCACCAGCAAAACACTCCCTCCCGATCGACTTCGCCATGCCTTCAATGCTCTTCTTCCCCGTGACATCCGCGTCCGTGAAGCTCATTTAGTTCCTGCCTCCTTCCATCCCACGCTCGATGCTGACTCAAAAACCTACACCTATGATCTCTGCCTCGGCCCCGTGCAAGAACCTTTCTTCCGCCGCTTCTCTTGGCACTATCCCTATCCTCTCAACTTCGATCTCATGAAAAAAGCCGCCGCTGATCTCCTCGGCACGCACGATTTTTCAGCCTTCACCACTGAGCCGCCCGCCGATCCCCTCCGCACCCTTCTTGCCATCGAGATCATCCTATTGCCCAACGACCGGCTCCGCCTTTCGATCACTGGCGATCGCTTCCTTTATAAAATGGCCCGCACAATCGCCGGCACACTCGCCAACATCGGCTCTGGCAAGCTACCATCCGACCTCATTCCTCGCCTCTTCGTCTCACCCGACCGCACCCTCGCCGGAATGACAGCTCCCGCCCATGGCCTCACTCTCGACACTATCTCCTTCACTCCTACAAGATAAAAAATTTAACCACTGAGAACACTGAGAAAAAGAAGAAAAAAATATTTTTCCCTCTCTTTCTTCTCTCAGTGTTCTCAGTGGTTAAATTTTTGCAGGACTATACATGCTCAACTGGCTCGTTCCAGCTTGCCAAGATGGGCTTATAAGTCTTACAATTGATAGCCTATGATTGAACGAAATGGACCCTGCTGGTGCGGAAGTGGCCAAAAATGGAAAAAATGTCACTACCCCAAACTTCCTGAGATAGACCTTACCACCCAAGCAAAACGGTATCTCAAAGATTTTGGTATTCTCTTAAAAACTGCCGAGCAAATTGAGAAAATCAGAGCGGCCTGCAAAATCACCGCTCAAATCTTAGAACAACTCTGCCAACACGCCAAAGCAGGTGTTACAACTCTCGAGCTCGACGAACTCTCTCGTAAGCTACATAAAGAAGCAGGCGTAATCCCCGCTACCCTCGGCTATGGAAAGCCCCCCTACCCAAAGACCATCTGCACCTCGCTCAATGAGGTCATTTGCCACGGCATTCCCGATGAGCGCCCCCTCCAAGAAGGCGATATCGTCAATATCGATGCCTCTTGCATCCTCGACGGCTACTTCGGCGACTGCAGCCGGATGGTCGCCATCGGCAAAATTTCTCACGATAAGCAGCTCGTCATGTCGACCTCTCTGGAATGCCTTCGTCGCGCCATCGCCGTCTGCAAACCCGGCACCCCCATCTCAGCCATCGGCAAAGCCATCGAAGATTATGCCTCCACCCAAGGCTGCTCAGTCGTCAATCAATTCGTCGGCCACGGCATCGGCCTCGCCTTCCATGAGCCTCCCGAGGTTCCCCATCACTACAACAACATCCAAATCCCCATGGCTCCCGGCATGATCTTCACCATCGAGCCCATGATCAACGCCGGCGTCCGCGAAGGGGTCATCGACCCTGATGACAAGTGGACCGTCCGCACCCGAGATGGCAAACCTTCCGCCCAATGGGAACATACGATCCTCATCACCCCTTCAGGGCATCAAGTGCTGACTTAGAGGATATCTACAAACTGCGGGTTCTTCGCTTTGTAGACACCCTCTTAACTATTAATAATTCTTGGATCAGACCCTCCTATCCTCTATAATGAAAGATAGGGGAATAAATATGTCTTCCAAGAAACCTCATATAAAGATTTCAAAAAGCTGGGTCGAGCGATTTTGCAAGGCTCACCATATCATTAAATTAGCTTTTTTTGGATCGGTTCTCACAGATCACTTTTCTACAACGAGCGATGTTGATATATTAGTTGAATTTGACCCACGGCATGTTCCTGGTCTCTTTAGCATTGTGGAGATGAAAGAAGAACTCTCTCGAGAAATTGGACGAGAAGTCGACCTACGAACTCCTGAAGACATTAGCAAACTGTTTCGAGATGAAGTAATTCAACAATCATATCTGGTGTATGGAGAAAAAGGATTCCAATCGACTTAACCACATGCTGGATGCAGCGAAAACTATACAGCGACACATTGTCAATAAAAGGCCCTCTGATTTAGAAGAGGACCGATTATTACTAGGTGGCATTATTCGAGAGCTTCTCTTAATTGGAGAAGCGGCAAACGCTGTCTCTTCTGAATGCAAAGCTGGCATTCCACAGATTCCTTGGAAAAGCGTAATAGGAATGAGAAATCAATTGATCCATGGCTACTTTGATATTAGCTACCGAATTATCTGGAGTACCATCACAGAAGATATTCCAATGCTGATTGCCCATTTGGAAAAAATTCTTCGTTGATCAGATTTGCCTGCGCCAACATTCCCCTGTCTCATGTTATTTCGGTTGAAATGGACTGTCCCCCCGCCCAATGGGAGCATACCATCCTCATCACCTCTTCAGGGCATGAAGTTCTAACCTAATTCGCTTATTTTTAAGTAGTTACGTAAATATATAACGTAAATATATAAAAATTCATTCAGATTGAATATTTCAACAATCAAAAGTATAATATTTATAACTAAATAATAAAAAAGGCTGAATTATGAGTTCTGAGATTTCAATCCAGCAAGGAGTTGCCGCCTCTACCGCAACGGCGGTCGTTGAAGCGTCTCAAAAAGTGAGCAAATGCCCGGCAGGGCTCGCCCGAAAAGGGATGCTCGTAGCGGCTCTTGCCTGCGGCATTCTTGCCGCCGTTCCCCCTCTTCGCATCGCTGGTATGCTCGCTGCTCGTTCAGTCGCTATCCTCAGCAACCTCGTCAACTTTGGTGAGACTTATCAACAAGGGTGGCTCAGCCGCATCCTCAACGTCGCTCGCGTGGGGCTCGTGACATTAGGCTTAGTGGCCATCGTCACAGCAACCCCTGTTTTCCTCGTCGCCTCGCTAGGAGGAGACATTGGCCTTCAGGTGATTGAAATGGGCAGAGCCATCGAACAAGGAAACGGCCTCAAATTCGCGATTCACTTCTGCGTCATGCTGCTCGACATCTTGGCATTAGCAGCCATCACAACAGGCTCTTGGCAGTTGATGCTTGCTGCCGCCTGTTTCGGCACGCTCGCTATGTTGACTCTCATGGGAATTGCTCTTAACAAAGGAATGGGATTTGAAGCGGTCTGCTACTTAGGTTTAGCAGCTCTTGGCCTTGTCAGCGCTGTAAACATCGGAACTTCCGTGCACCAATTACAGCCATCCGCTGACAAACAAACCCGCCATTACATAGTAAAGTATTGGGATCCGCATAAGGAATACCGACCTCCGTTTGCTTGGTTCGGAAGTAATTGGAAAGGTGATTGGGTAACTTACGATACGACCACCCCTCCCCCTGGCGCTCATATAGACTCAACTTATGTGACTCATGATTACAGTGGGACCTTCACAAACTCTCATGATTATTCAGTGACTGTGAATGGAACCGAAGTGGCTCCCGGAGCCTCCCTTGCGTGGAGCTCTCATAACAGCTTACCAGAGGAAATTCCTTCAGGCGCTGCCCTAGCGTTGACCGACTTTGGTTATCCGACCGTTCTTGGCGAAACAGCTACATCTTCTGATCTGTAAGAGGATTTCTTCAATCTAAAAAATTTAGTTGTTCAAAAGCTCGGGTTCGCCGGGCTTTTTTTTTACCGAACTTTCTCCCATGAGATGGGAGACGAGATCTTGGAGGAGGAGATTTTCCTCTGAAAGAGCGCTGTTTTCTTTTTCAATGACTTCAATTTCAGCGCGAAGAACTGGCGGCATCGGGTCCTCAGCAACGGCTTGCTGCTGGATTTCTTGCTTGAGCGTTTGCAGCTCAGTATCTGTGCGGAAGAGCTGGACGCGTGTCTGGTGAAGCACGTTGTTTTTCTCTTCAAATTGAGCTTTCAGTTGGCGATAAAGCGGCTCGATTTGGCTCACTTGATTCATTTGTTTGCGCAAGCCTTCAACTTGCAAGAGAAGTTGGCCTCTCTCTTCGACGAGCTCTTCAGGTGCCGCCACAGTGGGCACTTCTGCGAGCTGTTGACGCAGGGTTACATTCTCTTCCTGTGACGCTTCGACGCTCTGTTTGAGCGAAGCGCATTCTTGTTGCATTTGCTCGATTGCCTGTTGGAGCGTAGCCCATTCTTGGCGCGCTTGCTGAAGAGCTTGTTCTGCATCGGCGCGAGCGGTTGTCCACTGCTCTTTTTCAAACTCCAGCTCTTTCGCACGGTGGCTCTCTTTGGCGTGGAGGCGAACGAGTGTTTCATTGATCAGATTGGTTTGCGCGTTTTTGGTGCGCGTTTCGTTGAGCTCGTGGAAGAGTTGAGCATTTTGCTGGGCTAAGCTGCTCTCATTTTTGATCCGATTAAGCTCGATTTGGAGATCGTTGATTTCGCAAAGTGATTGATCAATGCGTCGCTCCAGCCCAAGCGAGGTATTCGCGAGTTGCTCTTTTTCTTCAATGGCTTTGGCCGTCGATTTACGGAGCACTTCATTGAGCATTTGGAAAGAGGAGAGCTCAGCTTGGAGCTCTTCATATTGAGCTTGAAGAGAGGCAAGCTTTTCGTTGCTGGCGATTTGCTCAGCAGAGGTAGCCTCTTTTTGCTGGGTTAACTCTTCTTCCAAATTGCGGATGGTCTGATCGCGGGTATCTAGAATTTGCTGAGCTGAGGAGACAGAGTTAGCTTGTTGCTCGAAGACAAGAGCCGAGATGAGGAGAGAAAAGGCGGCGGAGCTCTCGAGTCCAAGCTGCCAAAGGTGGTTTTTCTCCATCATGAGATGCTTGGCGATGGCGGCAAGGCTGAGGAGGAGGAGGGCATAGACACAACCGCGGATGCGCCATTTGGCGGAGAGGAACAGACCGAAAGCAGAGATGAGGAGGAGGTCGGCGTTGACAAACCCGGGTCGAGCCGCCAGCATCCCGGTGCAGAGAAGGAAGAGAGGACCTAAAATGATCCAAAGGGAATTTTTTTCCTCTTCAAATTCTCGAACTAGCGTTTCTATCATCATAGGATTAACTCGAGGGGTAAAAAGGTGACAATATGCGCCAGCGAGGCACAGCTAAATCGAAGGGGGCAAAGCCCCCGGTCTGTCCGAGAAGCACCATTGCCAAAAAGGCAAGGGCGACGATAAAGATCGATTTGGCTAAGCCGCAGCAAGCAGATTGTCACCTTTTTGCCCCTTGGGTTAATAATTCCATAGCTCGTGCGACCGTTAAAAGTCCCTTTTCCAGACGGGAGAAATCGAAATTCTCGTTGGGCGCGTGAATGAGATCGGTGGGAAGTCCGTATCCCATTCCGACAATTTCTGCGCCAATTGTCTGTGACAAGGAAGCGACAATGGGGATCGAAGCACCAGTGAGGACTCGTTTGCAAGGCTGCCCGGTTACTTCTTCAGCGGCTGCCGCTACTGCATTAGCGAGCTCCGAGGCAGGATTTGCTCGGTAGGCAGGCGCTCCGGCATGGACATGAACATCGAGTTTCATCCCCTTGACGCAATGGCGGTGCAAAAAGTCGGTGATTTGTCGGCTGATTTTTTTTGGATCTTGGCCTGGAACGAGACGGCATGAGAGTTTAGCGATGGCCATCGCGGGAATCACTGTTTTAAAGCCGGGGCCGTGGTAACCTCCGCCGATCCCATTGATCTCGAGCACAGGGCGAAAGAGGTTGGCCTCTTGGATCGTCCGTCCCTTTTCTCCACCGAGCGCTTCAATGCCATATTCTCTCGCATAAGAAGCTGCATCGCCCGCGTGGGCAAATGCCTTCTTATCTTCGGACGAGGGTTCAATGACGTCGTCGTAAAATCCATCCACCGCGACGCGGCCATTGGAATCATAGAGTTTGGCGAGGAGTTCAACGAGAGCTCGATTGGGATTGTAAGCGATGCCGCCGTATTCTCCCGAGTGGAGGTCTGACTTAGAGCCGGTCAACTTTACATCCATCGTGAGCATGCCACGCGCACCTAAGTTGATGGCAGGCGTCTTTTCATCATAGGCGCCGTGATCGACGACAAGCAGAAAATCTGCTTTTAGCTTCTGTTGAATCTTGGAAAGAGCACCTGATAGGCCCACGCTGCCATCCTCCTCTTCTCCTTCGATACAGAATTTCACATTAATGGGCAATGCCCCTCCGTTCTCTTTGAGCGCGCGCATAGCGGCCATCGCGTAAAAAATCTGTCCTTTGTCATCGACAGCGCCTCGAGCAAACACCTTTCCCGATCGTTCAGTGGGCTCAAAGGGATCGTTCTTCCACAGTTCGAGTGGATCAACTGGCTGCACATCGTAATGACCGTAGATCAACACCGTTGGCTTGCCGGGTGCATGGAGATCTTCTGCGTAGACAATCGGGTATCGTTGAGTTGCGATGAGCTCTGTTTTGAATCCACTGGCCTGGAGATATTCTTTCACCCAGTCGGCACAACGCTCCACTTCGCTCTTAAATTCAGGCTCAGAACTAATCGAGCGAAAGCGGAGGAACGCAAAGTAGTCATCGCGCAAGTCAGCGCGATGTTGATCGATCCATTCACGGAACTTTTTCAAGGAAGCCATATTGGACCGATCATAAGTATTGGGAAAATTCGAAGCAAGAGCCAGTTATAAAACTTCCTATCACCGAAAAACTCGACCAAAAATTTCATTTGGATAGGTTCTTCACAAGGGTGACTCTCTTATTTCGATTCTCGCCGGGATCCTCTCTCGTCGAAAATCTGGCTGGCGTTATCGACCAGAAAAGAGGCGAGCGTTTCGTCGCCTTCGTAGGTCATTTCGACTTCCATCTTTCCTTCTTTGGAAGGACTGCTACAGGTAATTAATACATAGCATGCATGCTTTGATGCGAGTTGTTGTTTCACTGTTTCTAAAGAGACATCTTTTTTCGACCGCTTGATAGCCACGATCTTCTTACTCATTTACTCCGCCTTCACTTTAACAATTTTAAAAAAACCTCTTTTCACCTATGTGTGAGAGGGGTTTTTTCTTCAATTGCCTTGAGATAGATGACATAAATATGATTTTCTCGCAATTGAATTCATTCATCCGGCGAAATCTTGACAGCAACCCTTCAAGAGGAGTTTAATGATGGGTTCACTAGGGGGACTCCATGGCATTTGCAAAGCGAATTATTCTTTTTCTTTTATTGAACTTCCTGGTCGTTTTGATGATCTCGATTTTGTTGAATGTGTTGCACATTCAACCCTATTTGCAAAAACATGGACTCGACGTCCGTTCTTTGCTCGAGTTTTGCTTGGTGTGGGGCATGGGTGGCGCGTTTATTTCGCTCGCCCTTTCTCGTATCATGGCCAAGTGGATGATGGGCGTTCGCGTCATCGATCCACACACCCACAACACCGAAGAGCGAAAATTGGTCGACATGGTTTACTCGCTTGCGCGTGAAGCAAATTTGAGTTCGATGCCTCAAGTGGGCATCTTTAATTCCAATGAACCGAATGCTTTTGCGACCGGTCCGATGCAAAGTCGTTCTCTCGTCGCCGTCTCGAGCAGCCTCTTAGAACGAATGTCTCCCGGCGATTTGCGCGGCGTCCTCGGCCACGAAATCTCCCACATCGCCAACGGCGATATGGTCACCATGACGCTCCTACAAGGGGTCGTCAACGCCTTTGTCATGTTCCTCTCTCGCCTCCTCGCCTACACCCTCTCTGGCCTAGGTCGCAGCCGCGAAGAGCGGGGTAGTTACACCAGCTTCATGCTCTTTACCCAGCTCTTTCAAATAGTTTTTATGATCCTTGGCTCGCTTCTCCTCTGTGCCTATTCTCGCTACCGCGAATTTCGCGCTGATACAGGTGGAGCTCAGCTCGCCGGACGAGAAAACATGATCGGAGCTCTGCGCACTCTCCAGTCCTTCCAAAAAATCCACGATCCCCGCACCGACAACGAAGCGGTGGCGGCCTTCAAGATCTCCCGCCCCTCAAAAAAAGGCTTCACCTACCTCTTTGCAACCCACCCTCCGCTCGAAGAGCGAATCCACCGCCTCCAACAAAGCTAAGAGAGGGGTTTACGGGCAATTTATGTACATAGTAACCCCTCCCATTAATCGCCGGTAGCTCCATTTTCTGCCTAAATAAGGCATCCAAATCATAAACAGGGAAGTTTAGAACTTCAGGCGAGATCCTTGGCCGGTCTTCGAGGATGATCTGGAGTGG
>JAGWKU010000142.1 GCA_028873375.1 Verrucomicrobiota bacterium | reverse complement strand
CGCGCTTAGGGCCCCCTATTACAAATAGGGAGCCCGTCGCGCGCCGGCCTTCGGCCTGATGGAAATCTTGGGCGCCGGCTTTGCCAAATTCCCAAATTTTGAATCACGTTGTGTATAGCACCTGTAAATTTTTTAAAGGCAGCATTGACTCATTATTGACTTATAGCTCTTCTGATACAGCCCGCTTTTATCAAGCTGCCCGCCTTGTCAGATACCAAGAAATGGGAGCTCCTTCTCAAATTCAAGCCGGAATGCAGCAACTGAGAAATAATCCAATGTTAAGCCACGCAGAGGTTAGTGAAAGATCTGTTTCCAGGATGGCAACACATATAGTAAACCAACTACGAAATCAAAAACCCGCTCTGATTCAAGCCGTTTTAGCCTCATTCACTCCAGCAGAAACGGCTCATTTAATCGCTCTTACAAAGTTCAATGCTGGGCAACAATCTGCTATGGCTCGTTACGGGACTGAGCTGACACAACCAATGATGCAAATAATGCAACCTGTCCTCCTTAGAGAAATTCAGGAACAACTTGGAATGTCGGCAGGTGGTTGTCCGATTCAATAGAGCAGCAACCCTCTTGAAAAAATAAATCTTTTTACTGCATAATTTTTCCCTTCAACTGGAGATCTTATGCTATTTAAGCTTTGCTGTTCGCTCGCCACCCTCACCGCCCTTTCGGCTGAAACCTCTCGCTATCTCGAAACACTCTATGAAACATGGGGGCAATCGATCGTCATGAGCGAAGAGATCCACCGAGAGAAGACTGAGCATCAAGACCTCGTCATCTTCCAAAA
The DNA here is from genome assembly GCA_028873375.1 of Verrucomicrobiota bacterium. GTDB lineage: Bacteria > Chlamydiota > Chlamydiia > Chlamydiales > SM23-39 > CAITMJ01. Next base: position 1,464 of record JAGWKU010000142.1, on the reverse strand, counting down.
CCCGATCTTCGGCCGCGTCCTTGCTCTCGACGGCGTCATCCAGACAACCGAGGCCGATGAGGCGATCTACCACGAGATGATGGTCCACGTCCCCCTCTTTGCCCACGAGAACCCCACCTCGGTCCTCGTCATCGGCGGCGGCGACGGCGGCATCTTGCGCGAAGTGCTCAAGCACGCATCCGTGCAACGGGCCCTCCTCGTCGAGCTCGATGCGGGCGTAATGAACCTTTCCAAGAAATACCTCCCCAAACTCTCCAATGGCGCCTTTGACGATCCCCGCGTCGAAGTGGTCATCCAAGACGCCTCCGAATATGTGAAGACCTGCAAGGAGACCTTCGACGTCATCCTCTGCGATTCGACAGACCCCTTCGGCCCCGGTAAGGTCCTCTTCACTCCCGAGTTCTACGCCCTCTGTAAAAAGCTCCTCCGCAAAAACGGCATCTTCGTCAACCAAAACGGCGTCCCCTTCCTCCAAAAAGAAGAGCTGACCCTCACCCTCAAAAATCGTTCGCCCTACTTCAAGCACGTTACTTTCTACACCGCCGCCATCCCCTCCTACGTCGGCGGCCTCATGGCCTTCGGCTGGGCCTCAGATAAAAAGTACCGCATCTCCGAGCAAGTCCTCGAAGAGCGGCTCGCCAAAATCAAAGGCCCGCTCTACTATTACACACCAGGCATCCACAAAGCCTCTTTTGTCCTCCCCGGTTATATGAACCTACCAGAGAAATAGTCGATGGCCTTGCAAAAAACCTTTTTTGCCAAGTTTTCTATGATTTGCTACAATTAGGTTTATATGAATAAACAACGATTTAGCAAAATGAAGGCGCTCATCGTCTCTATTTTAAAAAAAAATGGAGTCAAGAGAGCCTCTTTGTTTGGTTCATTTGCGAGGGGAGAAGCAACTAAGAAAAGTGATGTTGATTTGCTCATTGAGTTTCGAGGGAAAAAAAAGGACCTGCTAGACCACATTAGCTTGATCCAAGAGTTAGAAGAAGCTCTTCATCGGAAGGTCGATGTGCTGACGTACAAGTACATCCATCCCGCGTTGAAAAAACAAATCCTAGCGGAGCAAGTGCGCATTTTGTGAAACCAGATTCGACTGCATTTTTACAACATATCTTGGATAGCATAGAGTTGATCCAAGAATACTTGCATGGCGTGTCTGAAAAGAAATTTAAACAATCGCCTGCGATTCAGGATCAGGTATTATATCGATTGATGATCATTGGCGAAGCGGTTAAAAATGTGCCCCTATCGATCCGAAAGCACTACGACGATGTGCCTTGGAAGGCTATTGCTGGGATGCGAGATGTGTTATACACAACGTGATTCAAAATTTGGGAATTTGGCAAAGCCGGCGCCCAAGATTTCCATCAGGCCGAAGGCCGGCGCGCGACGGGCTCCCTATTTGTAATAGGGGGCCCTAAGCGCGGATGGAAAGGTTGCGATGCCGGCGCAGCCAAA
>JAGWKU010000060.1 GCA_028873375.1 Verrucomicrobiota bacterium | reverse complement strand
TCGAATGAACATGGTTCCATGTTATACATGGTCGGCTTAAATATAAACTTAAAGTATTAAATATCAAGGCACTACAAAATTTCGAAACGGTCGATTTGTCTATGAAGGGGTAGAGGGCAACACATTAAAAAATGCGGAAGTCAGGATTACTTACTCCTGAAGTATTCACGACTGTCACAGTAGTGGGGTTGCTTGTGATTTGTACAATGGTTGTCAAGTTCCTTAGGCCCCCTTCGCTTGAACCCGTCTGAATTTCTAGAATTTGGGCTATAACACCGCTCGCTCCTCCCAGCTCCAATTGCCAGGCAGAAGAGTTGACTCCGTGGGCTGTCTGGGGGGATACTCCAAAGCTAATTTGGAAAAATCCAGTGGTTGCAATACTGATATTTCCATTCGTGGTATTCAAAGAAATATGACTCCCTGCGGGCTGTTGAGCGATGTTGGTATAGACAATGGCTGCGTTGTTAGCAACGACAATTCCACTTGATCCGGCTACTCCTGGCAAATAGATTAGTGCAAAGTCGGGCACTCCTAGAGGGCTACTACTACCCGTCGGCCCCGTTGGTCCTGTTGCCCCTGGGCTTCCGGAACCAGCAGGTCCGGTTGGCCCGGAAGGGCCTGAGGGTCCCGTCTTCCCCGTGGGCCCTGTCGGTCCTGTGTTTCCAGTAGGCCCTATTGCTCCAGTAGGTCCTGTCGCTCCTGTATTGCCGGTGGGTCCAGTTGAGCCAGCTCCAGCGGGCCCCGTTGGTCCAGATGGCCCTGTATTCCCGGTCGGCCCTGTTGGTCCAGTATTACCTGTTGGCCCCGTTGCCCCAGTGGGTCCTGTCGCACCTGTATTGCCGGTGGGCCCTGTTGCTCCAGTACTACCTGTAGGACCAGTTGAGCCGGCTCCAGCGGGCCCCGTTGGTCCAGATGGCCCCGTATTCCCGGTCGGCCCTGTTGGTCCAGTATTACCTGTTGGCCCGGTTGCTCCAGTAGGTCCTGTCGCACCTGTATTCCCGGTGGGCCCTGTTACTCCAGTACTACCTGTAGGACCAGTAGGTCCTGTTGAACCAGAAGGTCCCGAGGGCCCCGTATTCCCGGTCGGCCCTGTTGGTCCAGTATTACCTGTTGGCCCGGTTGCTCCAGTGGGGCCGGTCAGCCCTGTATTAGGCCCTGTCGGTCCCGTTGCTCCTATATCACCGGTTGGCCCTGTCGAACCTGTCGAGCCCGACCCAGCTGGTCCCGTCGGCCCTGTGGGACCCGTCGAACCTGTGCCTGAACCTCCACCACCTGGCCCTGTTGGCCCTGTCCATCCGGTGGCTCCTGTCGGTCCCGTGGGACCCGTCGAACCTGTGCCTGAACCTCCACCGCCTGGCCCTGTCGGACCCGTGGGACCCGGTGGCCCCTGCTTCGGCGGCTTTCCGCAGTCCTTCGTCGCAAGCAGCACCCTTGCATTGGCATAGATCTCCACCGGAGAAAACAAAGACAACCCAAGGCAACACACAAAACCGAGAAAAAAAGGACTTGATCGCGAATACTGCATTCAAAGATCTGATTAATAAAAGCGAGTGATGATAAACTTTTTTTCATCAAGATGCAATCACCTTTTTGAAAACGTAAAACACAACAACTTCTGAATGCATCCTTTCTTTAATAACGCGAGCAAGGACTGTTTGCATTTTTTGCCGTTCTCTCAAACTGGCCATGAACCCCGCCCTAAAGGACGGGGAATGATTTGGGAGGAGTTTCGAGCTCCTCCCAAATTTGGATGTGAATTACCCGGCCCTAAAGGACCGGGTTTCCGGAGACCTGATGAAACCTGTGAATAGAAAGAGAATAGAGAAGACTTGCGGTTTGGAAGAGAGCAAACCTTCCTATGCTCTCTTCGTATATAGCCCAGAAATCTACGACCAAATCGATTCGTTTGAAATAGATGCCGACTTTGTGGTCGCCTTGTCCGACAATGGAAGAGGGGATCTTATCGAGGAAGTTCCCAAAAGAGGCTAAAAAGTATTTTACGGCTAAGTTGTTTAAAATCTTTTTTCTCAATATGCTTTAGGGCATTTCCTTCATTTTCGAAGGTGCCCATGAAAAAAGACGATGATAATAGCCTGATCCTTAGAGAATGGGATATTACAAGGCGGCGGGCCTCAATCGAGTGAAGCGAGGGCGAGAGGGACTGACTGTCAGCGCCCCTGATGAAGATTTACCGTTTTTTCAAATGTAAAGCAGCTTTACATTTAGCTGACTCAAGTAATGATTCCTTTTTTTCCCCGATTGACGTACGATTTTGTACTTTTCAAACTTCTTTTGAGAAAGACATGCTTCGATGGATCTTTTGCTTCACCTTCGCCACTGCAGCCTTTGCAAGTGATGTAAAAATCTGTCTCTCTATCGTCGTTGAAAACGACGAAGAGACCATTGCTCAATGTTTAGAAAGCGTCAAAAATCTCGTCGATTACATTTCGATCTACGACACTGGCTCCACCGATCGCACTCTAGCCATCGCTGAAGAGTTTTTGGCAGAAATTGAGATTCCTGGAACCATTCACAAGCATGACCTGAAAAAGAAAGACAATCCTCATGCTTTAGCCATGCAAACGGCCAAGAAAGCCATCAAGAAATACAAATTCGCTCCCCAAGATACCTATATCCTCGCTCTAGAACCTAACACGATCCTGAACATCGACCACGACTTCCAAAAAAATGACCTTGAAAAAGATGCCTATCTACTATTGGAAAAAACGACTCAATTCTCCTCCTATAATCCGCATCTTTTGCGCTCCCATCTTCCTTGGGAAGCCGTCGGATCGATTCATCCTCAGTGGATTTGTCCATCTCCCTACCAAAGCGACAAATGCAAAACCCTTACTTTAGAAAAGCAAATTCCCCATCAAGAAATCGAACGACTCACCAAAGCATTCAAAGAAGAAGGACATGAGCGCTACCTCTTTTACCTCGCTCAAATCCACCAAGAGATGAAACAATACGACCGAGCTATCCAATTTTATCAGCAAAGGCTCGAAAAGAAAGGCCATCTCGAAGAATCTTGGTTTTCCAAATATATGATCGGAGAGTGCTACGAAAACCTCGAAAAGTGGGACGACGCCCTCTACTGGTATTTAGAAGCCTATCAAGCCAATCCTGACCGCGCCGAGCCGCTAAAAAAAATCTCCACTCATTACCGCCTCCTCGGCCGAAACGATCTCGCCTATATCTTTGCTAAATTTGGCTCTCGCCTTCCTTTTCCGGAAGATCAAACCTATTTCACCGCCAATCCTCTAGAACACTACCAATTTAACGAGGAACTCTCCATCGTCTCTTTTTATACCCAATTCAAAGAAGATGGCTACACCGCCGCCAGCGAGCTCGTACTCAAAAAAAATGTTCCACATTCTCTTCGAAATCAGACCTATCGAAACCTGCTCTTCTATGTCCAACCTCTTCCAGAAGCCACTTACCGATCGATCGACATCGATCTCCCTTTGGCCAAAGAAGGAGTCCGATGCAATCCCATGAATCCCTCTATCTTAAAAACGGCGGAAGGCTATCGCGTCATTTGCAGAACTGTCAACTATACCCAAACCGGCGCAAAAGACTTTTACTCTCACGCCGAAGACGGCATCTTCCGATCGAGAAATTTTCTCATCCATTATGACACTCACTTCAATCTCCTCTCACAAAAAGAAATCATCGACAACTTGCTACGCGATAAAATCGGTCACCCCCGCGTTCAAGGATTTGAAGATTGCCGCATTTTCGAATTCAATCAAAGTTCCTGGTTCACCTGCACTACAACGGATACCAATCCGACTGGCAGTTACCAGATCTCTCTTTGCAAACTCGACGAAACCGAATCTCTTGAATCTCTCGTTCCACTCAAAGGCCCTGATCCCCATCGTTGTGAAAAAAATTGGCTTCCCTTTGTCCAAGATGACAAGCTCTACATGGTCTATTCCTACGATCCCTTCGTGATTTACGAGCCCAACCCTAAAACAGGGATCTGCACAACAACCCTTCACTATCAACCCGGTCACGATTTTTCCTCCTTTCGAGGCTCTGCAGGCCCCATCCCCTTCGATAACGGCTACCTCATCCTCGTCCATGAGGTCGTTTTTCTACCCGATTCCCAACGCGCCTATCTGCACCGCTTCCTCTTTCTCGATGGCGATTTGGTCCCTAGAAAGGCATCTAAGCCATTTATTTTCAAGCACATAGGAGTAGAGTACTGCTGCAGCATGACCCTCGACCACACCGAAAACCAGCTTATATTAGGAGTTGGCCTCGAAGACAAAGAAGCTCTCCTTTGCACCGTCCCCTGTAAAACCATCCACTCCCTGCTGAGCCCGCTATGAACCGCCTTTTTCTATTCTTCACCCTCCTTTGCCTTTCTCTCCAAGCCCAAGAAGAGGGGCAAGGCATCATCCTCACCACAAAACGAATCATTCTCCCCAAATATCCCACCGCCTTCAATCCCACATTGCTCAAGACAGAAGAAGGGTTCTTGATGCTTTTCCGTTATTGCCCCGATTTCATAGCCAACGAATGGAATTCTTATATCGGACTTGTGCTTCTCAACGAATCTTTTGATCCGATCTCCGCGCCCCAATTGCTAAACACCCGCTGGTCTGAGAGTAAAATCCAATCCCAATCCGAAGATCCCCGCATCTTTTCTTATCGCGGCAGAAACTTCGTCATCTTCAACGACAACATGGAACTTCAGCGCCCCTCCACGTGGCAAAGAAGGGACATGTATCTCATGGAATTCCTTCAATCGGAAGGTCACTTTTATCTCTCCTCTCCGATCAAACTCACGCATGAAGGAAAATATAACACACAATGGTGGCAAAAAAATTGGATCCCCTTCGAATGGAATCAAACCCTCTTTCTTATCTATTCCATCAATCCACATGACATTCTCTATCCCAACCTAATCAACGGCCAATGTCATACCGTCTATGAAACGAAAACAGAGTTTCCTTGGAAATGGGGGACCCCGAGAGGAAGCACTCCCGCCCTTCTAGTCGACGGAGAATATCTCACCTTTTTCCATTCTGGCATCTACATGGCATCAGAAGCCTCTTGGGATGTCGAACTTTGGCACTATTTTATGGGCGCATACACCTTTTCTGCAGAGCCTCCTTTCGAGATCATTAAAATTACTCCGGCTCCCCTTATTGCCGATGGCTTTTACACCAAATCTTATCGCCCCAAGCGAGTTATTTTTCCTAGTGGCTACGTCGTTGCTGAGCCTTATATCTACGTCTCTTACGGGAAAGATGACGAAGAACTCTGGGTTGCAACCCTCGACAAAAAAGCCCTCTTTAAATTTTTAAAACCGGTGAAATAAATGCAGAAAACCCTGTTCTTGATGTTTTGGATTTCCACCCTCGCTTCCGTAGAATTTCCAGAGATCATTGATTACGGGAAATTAAAATTGTTCCAAGACATTCTTCTCGAAGACTCACCCGATTCTTGGACCTGGAAGTTGGGAAATAAAGCGTATGAATTAGGCTATACAGCCTTCAACGATTCTCCGGAAATCGGCACATTCATCACGACTCTAAAACAGGATTATCAGATTGACGCTGCTATTGAAACGGGCGTCTATTTTGGATCGACGACTCTCTTTTTCTCTTCGCATTTTGACGATGTCTATGCCATCGAACTGGCCAAACCTCTTTATGATAGAGTCAAGGCTCGCCTCCAACATCGCCCAAACATCCACCTATATCATGGAAGCTCCGAAAAGATTTTAAGCGAACTCCTCCCCACGCTCAAAGAAAAACGGCTCCTTTTTTATTTGGACGCTCATAGCGATGGGTATTGGCCTCTACTCGACGAACTCGAAGAAATCAGCAAAACCCACCATGAAAACTGCATCCTAGTTATCGACGACATCCATGTTCCTAACACAGATATCCATGGGATTTTGGACGGGACAAAGGAGCTATCGCATGAATACATCCGAAGCAAATTGCGCAAAATCTTCGATCGATACGCCATTCACTACCTGATTCCCAAAAATGTTTCTCGCGCAGCCAAATTTGTCGCGATCCCCAGAAAATGGGAAAATAAAAACTACTGCGGAAGAGTAGAAATCGTCTCTGGCTTTAGTATTTTTGATTTCCCCGTACAGCTCCAGAATGTCAAAGACGCCGGCTACGAGATCAAAATGCAATATCGATACCCCTACGACGAAAACGACTCGGCCTGGGATCCAGATCTCAAAAAGATCATCATTTTCGGATGGCCCGTAGATTCTACAGCCTTGGCCAAACTTCCCAAAGAAAAGCTCCTCTATTTTATCCTGGAACCAGGGAAAGTCCCCGACGAACTCTACCAACCTTATTCTCGCGTCTATACCTGGGACGATGAACAGGTCGACAACGTAAAATTTTTCAAACTTTTTTATCCCTACCTCATGCCCATGCGCACCGACCTCCCTCCCTTCGAAGAGAAAAAACTCTGCGTCATGGTTTCAGGATCCGATAACGAGTATCCGGAAAGAGTCAACGAACTCTACTCGGAGCGAATGAAAATGGTCGAATTTTTCGAGACCAAACCCGAAGGAGAATTTGACATTTACGGCAGATTTTGGGTCAAACGACATTACAGAGATTTTCGCGGCGCGATTCCAGGCGATCATTCAGGAGAAGAAAAGATCTCCACTCTCAAAAAATATCGCTTTTCCGTCTGTTTTGAAAACACGAAAGAAACCTACGGCTATATCACCGAAAAAATCTTCGCCTGCTTTGCCGCCGGCTGCGTTCCCATCTACTGGGGAGCCAATAACATCGAAACCTATATCCCCCCTCAGTGCTTCATCGATTATCGCAAATTTAAAGACCAAGAAGAATTGTACCAATTCATCAAAATGATGCCGAAAGAGGTCTACGAACAATATCTCCAAGACATCCGCACTTTTCTCAATAGCGAACAGGCGCAAGTTTTTTCTCCTGCCCATTTTGAAAAGACCTTTTATGAAGCAATTTCTGGTTAATAACTATGTTCTTCGTCCAAGTAGCCCTCTTCTAAATGCCAAGCATGGCCGTAATATTGCTCGCTAAATGCATTCGATACATAGATGTTGCTCATATACATCCTTCGAGGGAGAACTTTCATCGGGAAACCATGCCATGCGCAAGGAGTTTGCATAAAGGCGCACAACGTATTTCTTTTAAAGGGGACTATTTTAAGTAATTCCATTTTTGATAAGTCGTGTTCCCAGATAATATCAATCGATGTTTTTTCTTCTTTGTGTCGATAAAATTGTGTGCCGAAATTTATCTGATTATTTTTTTCAGGGAAATAAATGATCACAGCGGCAAATGTAGACGCATGATCTAGATGTGGAAGGATGTATAGACTCTCGTAGAGAGTATGATCTCTTAAATGTTTCGAGTTACATAAAGATATCCAGCAAATATCATCTTCAAATCTGTATCGCAAATAGCGACGAAACATAGCCCCAATATTTCTTTTTATGAGATTATTCATCACCGAGGTAAAAAACTCTTGCCATAGTTTTTTGTCATAATTCCCTAGGTCATTCTCTATATCTTTCACGGTATGCCCCGGCCAATTGGCAACCAACTCTTCATAGAGCTCTTCGGGGAGAATATTTTCTATGATGAGGTGAGGAAACGGACGCGTTTCAATGACCGCTTCGGAAAATTTTTCTCGGACATGCTTTTCAATGCGCTCCATATCGAGAGGGAACAATTCCTGTCCTCTTAAAAAAACGATTCCGATGATGAGAATGAAACTTCGAGACATTTTCATTTTTCCCCTTCTTAGAGGAAAAAATTGTCACAAAAAATATTGTATATTTTCCAGAAAAAAATCATAATACCGCCTCTTACAAGGATCCTCCGATGAAAAAAGTTGCATTGATCTTGGCCCTTTTAATCCCTTTCATTTCGCACGCAAAACTCCCATATCCTTACGACATGATTGATCCACTTCCTTACAACCCTCAGGGATGGTATAGAAATGGCCCTTCCATGGAATGGCTGATCCGAAGAACAAATGTCAAAGTCGTGATCGAAGTCGGTTCGTGGTTGGGATTATCCACGCGCCATATCGCAAAAACACTTCCTGAAGACGGCATCGTGTATGCCGTCGATCATTGGAAAGGCTCTCCTAATGAAGACAACAGCATCTTCGACATGCCAAATCTCTATCGGCAGTTTCTCTCCAACGTCATTCACGAAGGCTTAACGCATAAAATCATTCCCTGCAAAATGTCGAGCGCCGAAGCTGCTGTCTTTTTAACTGTAAAGCCAGATCTCGTGTACATCGACGCCACCCACGAATTCACCAGTGTTTTTTACGACCTCATCCTCTGGTTTCCCTTCGTTAAAGGGCACGGCGTTCTCTGCGGAGACGATTACTTTTGGAATCACGACCCTGCTAAAGGAGGAGGTCCCGTCAAACGGGCCGTCGACACCTTTGCGCGCGAAAACAACTTGATTGTCCATGACGATGGATGGATGTGGTACTTGGAAGAAAAATGAGAGGATCCATGCGACTGTGTTTTATCTTTTTATTGGTTTTCTCTTCTCTAAAAGCCATCGACTACTATGAAGGAACCAATACATTCCGAGGCTACGGGAAAGTAGATCTCAACTGGATGATCCAGTTTCTTCCCTATAATCCCATCATCGTGGAAGCGGGAGCTTATGCCGGCCCCCAAGCTCTCTATGCAGCCCAGCTCTGGCCCAAAAGCCGCCGCATCATCGCCTTCGAACCCAACCCAACAGCTTTCAACGAACTCACAGCAAACACCCAAACCCCCATTGAAGTCTATCCCTTAGCTCTCAACAATTACAACGGATCAGCCACTCTCTACCTCAATCACGGCCTTTGGGGAAATCACCCCTCCTGTGAGCAAGAGAGCTCCCTACTTGCGCCCTCTCCCGAAATGGAAGTGTATTATAAAGGCCCCATTATCCCAGTTCCCTGCGTCGTGCTCGACGATTGGTGTCGAGAAAATCAAATCGACCAGATCGACATCCTCCAACTCAACCTTGAAGGGCTGGAACTCGAAGTCCTCCAAAGCTCTCCCAACATCCTAAAAAATACCAAGATCATCGTATTTACGAGCTTCTTTCACTCTTATAGAATCAATATGGCCAATTATTTTTCCGTAAAAGACTTCCTTGTAAAATCCAACTTTGTTCCACTGGCCCATTGGTATACAGCTGGAGCCAGAGGGATGGCGGTTTACATTAGCGCTGAATTATACGATGCCTATTTTGTCCGCTGTTTAGGGTTGGGTTTGGGCGGGCTCCTCTACCCGTGATTCTCACTTTCCTCCTTTCTATACAAAATTATTTCCAACCTGCCGAAAATAAAGCAGGTAACCACGTTATGCCCGGCATCGATTTCATTTACATGATCAATCTCGGTGAACGTCCCGAGAAATACCAACGAACCATGAACGCTCTAAAACCCTACGGCATCTATCCCTACCGATTCTCCGCCGTCAACGGCTGGAAATTGAGTTTTAAAGCCATTGATGAACTCGGCGTACGCTACCAACCAGGAACGCCTCCCGGCCCCATCGCCTCTGTGTATCGTCACGTAGACGGAAAAGAATACATGAGTTTCGAAATCATGCAAGAAGAGGGGACAGCCTACTATTGCCATTCCCTCTCTCGTGGAGCCATTGGATGCATCTTGAGCCACCTCTCTGTCCTCCAAGATGCCTACGACTCAGGCTATCAAACCATCTGGGTGATGGAAGATGACATCCGAATGGTCAGAGACCCCCACGAACTCTCTTCCCTCATCAACACCTTGGACAAACTCGCTCCCGACTGGGACGTCCTTTTCACCGATGATGAAACCAAGGGATCTGACGGCTCCCGCGTCTATTGCGGAGGACTCCGCCCCCGGCCCAATTTCCAGCTACAACCCCTCGACCATTATCTTCGCCGCGCTTGGGTCAATGTCGACCTCTTCAAACTCGGACTCCGGTTTGGGACCTACTCCATGATTATCCGAAGATCTGGCATCCAAAAAATCCTCCAATTTTTTAAGACCTACAAACTTTTTTTCCCCTACGATATCGATTTCTGTTTCGTGCCCGATCTACAACGCTATGCCTGCAGCCAAGATATCGTCACGACAATTGCCGGAGGCCTCTCCGACAATGGAAACCCCACCTATGAAAAACCGTGATCTTCTTTTCTTTTTTCTACTCCCGCTCTTCTTCCTAGAAGCCAGCATTGAGCGCCATTTTCGCTCCATCAACAACAAATTTGGCCTCCACAGCATGCCCGGGATCGATTTCATCTACCTGATCAACCTCGACGAACGTCCCGAGAAATATCAACGAACGCTAAATGCTCTACAACCCTACGAGATCACTCCCTACCGATTCTCCGCCATCAACGGCTGGAAACTCAGTTTTGATGTCATCGACGAACTCGGCATAAAATACCAACGAGGAAAACCGCCAGGCCCACTTTGCTCCGTCTATCGCCACCAATGCGATAAAGAATACGCCAGCTTTGAAATCATGCAAGAAGAAGGCGTCTCCTACTACTCTCATTGCATGTCTCGAGGAGCCATTGGATGCATCTTGAGCCACCTCTCCGTTTTACAAGATGCCTACGACTCTGGCTATCACACCATTTGGATCTTAGAAGACGACATTCGCATCGCCAGTGACCCGCGCGAACTCTCTACCCTCATCGAGCAACTCGACCAACTAGCTCCCGACTGGGACGTTTTCTTCACAGACCCCGAGATTAGGGGAGCCGATGGCGACCGCGTCTACTGCGGAGGCATTCGCCCAAGACCCAATTTCCAAACCCACTCCCTCTCCTATTACTACGAGCGCCAATCCATCCATCCAGACCTCTTTAAACTCGGACTCCGCTTTGGATCCCACTCCATGATCATTCGACGTTCTGGCATGAAAAAACTTCTCGATTTTTTCAAGACTTATAAGATGAGGCAGTTGCAAAACCCCTCCTTCGTCGGGGCTTTGAAAAGCAGAAAAACTCCCCGAGTCTCTTTTTCTAACCGAGCAGCGTAAAAAACCACGATTTTCCTAAAAATATGGCTACTTACGCGCAGCCCCATCCTTTCAATTTAGCT
>JAGWKU010000059.1 GCA_028873375.1 Verrucomicrobiota bacterium | reverse complement strand
AAGCTTCTTTGATCGGCTTTCCTCCGGGATTTGCCGTCACTTCGTTCACCAATAACCAAAGCTTTTTCTCCCCTGGTATGGAAATCTTTATGAGATGGGAAGAAACCGGGGTCTTTTCTTCCATCAGTTACGAAGGAGAATTTGGCAGCGGCTACATGTCCAATGAAGTGTTGGCCAAGGTCGGTCTGTTTTTTTAAATTCTTGATTTTTTCGCTTACCAAGAAACGGTGACGCTTCAAAATGTTCTTCCGCTCGAAGAAAAACGTGTTTGCCTCTTTTAGCTACGAAGCTCAATTGCAAGAAGCCGAGTTCAAAATCGGCTACTTTTTTTAATCTTGAGTCTGCTATTCTTCCTCCGCATGAACCCCGCCCTAAAGGACGGGGAATGATTTGGGAGGAGTTTCGAACTCCTCCCAAATTTGGATGTGAATTACCCGGCCCTAAGGACCGGGTTTCCGGAGACCTGATGAAAATCTTATTTCTTTTCTTGGCTTTTTTCTTGCATGCCGATCCGCCAAAAAAGGTCTTTTTCGTCAGCCTTCCGAAAGCGGGAACCCACATGCTGATCAAAGCCATCGAGCTCATGCAAAAGGAACGACTGCGGTGGATCGGGTTGGAAAACTCCTTCCATTTTAGTCCTCTCTGGGACTTGTCCTATTCGCATAAAGTGACAGCTGGCCATTTGTTCCCCTACCCATCCATCGAGAAAGTGCGCCTTGAATACTCCGATTCCTACACGAAGATCCTGTTGATTCGGGACCCGCGGGACATTATGGTCTCTTTTTCGCACCACCTGAGAAAAGGGATGATCTGGTCCTCTCTACCCACGTTTGACTATGACCGTTTTGTCTCTCTCACGTCCGATGAGCAGCTGAAAGAGACCCTCTTCTTTCCAAACCAATACCTTCATCCGGGCGTCTGCTTTCCTTTAGCCGTCCTCTGGATTCAAGACCCTTCCGTCCTTGTTTGCCGTTACGAAGACCTCGTTGGTTCGCAAGGAGGTGGAAGCGACGAAAAGCAATTCGAAGTGCTGAAGCGAATCGCCCTGTACATGGGATGCGTTCTTTCCGACGACGAAATACGAGACATTGGCGTCAAAATGTACGGTGGCACATGGACCTTTCGCAAAGGGAACATCGAAGGCTGGCGCACCGCCTACAGCGAAGAAAATAAAGCGCTCTTCAAGCAACTCTACGGCACCTACATCTCCGCTTTTGGCTACGGCGATGCTGACGACTGGTAATGCAAAGCAGCTTTGTATACCGCGCGCCGTCAAGTTTTGCAAATTCCCAAAACTTGACGGTGTGCGTTATAGATACCCACTTACACTATCCCACTAAAATTTTAAGCAAGTCGCTTAGCCTCAGTCATCAAAAACAGATAAAAATCTTTATTTTAATTTTAGCCTGCCGTAAACTCGGTTCGCAAAAAGACTTCTATGAATTGGGAGGAGTTTCGAACTCCTCCCAAATTTGGATGTGAATTACCCAGCCCTAAAGGACCGGGTTTCCGGAGACCTGATGAAGAAATGGTTTTTATTAGTTCTGCTGGTGGGCAGTTCTTTGGCATTTCCCACTTTTTTTCATCAGTGGACAAAAGGATTTCGAGTGAGCAAGCTCGCCTCTGATTTACCGAACCGCCCTGCGTGGGACATTGCTCCTCCTTCAGAGGAGAAGAAGAGAGAAATCGAAACATTGTTTCAGCAGCCTTTTTGCTATTTAAGCCACGGCGCTCAAACGTTTGTCTTTACGAGCAAAGATGGTCAATACATCCTCAAGATTTTTCGACAAAATCGATGGATCCATCCATGGCGGAAAGCATTCCGCGAGAACGTGCTCTGCAGAAAGAAACATCTCTCTCCCGAGCGGAAGATCGAGCGGCTCTTTTTCGCTTGCAAAGTGGCCTATGATCGGGCCAGCGATTTGACGGGGCTCGTCTATGTCCATTTGAACGGCTCAATAGGGGAGCTTCCGACCATTAAAGTGCGAGACCCTCTTGGAAGGAGCCATTCGATCGACTTGAATCGCTATCGATTTGTGGTACAATACAGAGCAAGACCTCAGCTCGAAGAGGTGCGAGCGGCGAGTGGCAACCCTGAACGCTTAAAGCTCCTCACTCGCTCGTTTCTCCAGCTCTTAGAAGAGAGAACGAGGAGAGGCATTGCCAACTCTGATACAAAAGTCCATACGAACTTTGGCTTTTTGGGCGATCGGGCGATCGAGTGGGATTTTGGGAACTATTGGCTCAATGAAGAGCTCGCTGATTCTGCCAAACGGCAAGAAGAGATCGAGCGATTTGCTTTGAAGTTAGGGACGACTCGATGAGAATTCTGATTGCTCTTCTTCTCACTGCGATTGCACTCTGGAGAACCGATGGCTTTTCTCCGGAACTCATCGAAAGTCCTCTCCTCAGCACTCCTGACACCGGCTCTACGCAGTGGGAATGGCCCATCCGCTTTCGCTATTTGGGACGGGGGCGGCAAATGTTTGCCTTTGAAAGCGAAGATGGGAAATATGTCCTCAAGTTTTTCAATCGACACAACTTGGAAGTGCCATGGTACCTCAAGCTCCCTATTTCGTTGCCCTACTGGCAAAAGCAGCGCGAGAGATGGACCGAAAAAATGCGCATCTATCCCGAAAGTTATCGTCTCGCTATCGCTTATTTGCCTCAGGAGACAGGTCTTTTGCAGGTCCACATGGGCTCTTCTTCCGTCTCATACCCTGTCGTCGAAATTCGCGACCGCCCGTCTGCGACCTATCTTGTCGATCTCAATCACGTTCCCTTTGTGCTGCAGAAAAAAGGGAGCGGCTCTTTTTTGAAGGCGCTTCTCACTGCTCGCGAAGAGGGAAATTTAAACCAAGTTCTCGACGCCTTCCTCGCCTTTCATGCCAAACGGATTCACTGCTTAGTTGGCGATCAAGACCGCGATATTAAGCGCAATTACTGCTGGGAAGGAGATCACCCGCTCTATATCGATCCCGCCCGTTTTTTTTACGATCCCACGCTTCAAGACTCCGAGAGAATTCAGTGGGAGTGGGAAAAAGTGACCTATCGCCTCCGCGACTGGCTCTCGCAACAAATCCCCGAGGCGGTTCCCCTCCTCGATGCTAAACGAAAAGACCTCTTATGACCCAACCTCTCCGCTTTCAACCCGTCTATCAAACCCATTTCTGGGGCGGCGACCGGATTGCCAAGTTCTTTCAGAGAAAGAACGTCCCCACTCGCGTTGCTGAATCGTGGGAACTCTCCGCCAGTCCAGAAGGGATGAGCATTTCAACGCATGGCAAAAGTCTTGAATCTCTTGTCCGCGAAATGGGCGAATCTCTTCTCGGCCGTGGCCAGGATCTCAGCCGCTTCCCCCTTCTCCTCAAACTCCTCGACGCTCGTGAACCCCTCCCCATCGAAGTCCACCCCACCCAGCCCAAGCTCTTCTATGCTTTCGGCCCCTCCCAAACCTACCTCGGCCTTAAAGTTGGCCTCAGCGCAAAACACCTCCACACCAGCGCTCAAGCTGGTACCCTTCCCGACCGTCTCCAGACCCTCTCTTTCCCCAGAGGCTCTCTCCTCTATATACCTCCCGGTACGGCCCATGCCCTTCTTGCTGGCTCCTTTGGTCTCGAGCTCACCGTCGACTCCACTCCCGCTTACCGCCTTTACGATTGGAACCGCACCGGCTTTGACGGCAAACCACGCCCCCTCCATCTCGAACAAGGGCTCCTTGCCCTTTCCGAAGCGGCCCACGCCCAACCAGCCCCTGCCCTCCTAGAACAAGAGAGCACCCACCAGATTTTCCGCCTCATCGATGTCCCTTTCTGCTTTGACAAAGTCCGCTCTGAGAGCGAATATCGGCCCCGTCTGAACCCATCGACCTTCCTCATTTTCTTCTGCGAAGAGGGGACAGGGGAGCTTTTTTGCGACGGCCACGCAGAGCAAGTCCAACCTGGTATGACCTTTCTCATCCCAGCAGCAGCAAAAGAAGTGCAATTCTATGGGCGCTTCACGCTCCTCCAAATCTCTCTGCCAGGGAAAGAGAACCACTGAGCAATTCTCTTGCCGCGAAACGCGGCAAAATTTAGAGTTGGCGGAGCTCGTTCATGATCAGCTCGACGAAGTGATTGATCGAGAAGAGCTGCGCCTGCGGACTGTCAAAGTAGCGACGAATCGCATCGATGTAGGTTTGGTACGTGGGTTCGTCCATGTTTTTGAGGAAGGCATAGAGCTCTTTGTTGGTCTTGAAAGCCCGTCGATCGATGAAACACTCTTTCGGCACGTAGGTGTCGATGTTTGTAGCACCCCAGTAGACAGGGACGCATCCAGCGACGAAGCAGTCGAAGATTTTCTCCGTGATGTAGCCCTCTTGGTTTTGCATATTTTCATAGCAAAGGCAGAAGCGATATCGCTCAAGCACTTCCCATTTTCCAGGGACTTTCCCTCGCCACGCCTGTGTGCTCGGATCCCACCCCCCGCCATACAGATCAAAATCGCCTGTCGGGCCAAAAAAGCGAATGGAGGCCTCCCGCGCTCGATAGAGGGCCTTCGGGTGATTGAAGGGACGGTAATTGGCGATCATCGTGCAGAGCCTCTTGTCGCGGAAACTAGGGGTATTTTCGAACATCTTCTGCCGCGGCTGCGGGTAATGGAACTTGAAGTAGTTTTTGTTGTCGATCATGTGATCGAAAAGGACGAAGATCTTGCCATAGACCTGTTTGAGTTGCCGGTCGTAAGCGGCAGGCAAGATGAAAGGGGGCTCGAGGACGAAAAAAAAGCACCGCTCTTTCGGATGAGAGCGCAAGAGATGCGCCATATGAGACTCGTTGAAGACTAAGACTGCCGTGCACGGCTCAACTGGATCCTCATTCGTCGTGATCTTGATCTCGTAGCCCTCTTTCTCGAGCGCTTCGCGCAGCGCGCAAAAGGGCTTTGCGATCTCATCGCGCGCCGAATCGGGGTCGTATAAAAGGGTTTCCGGACTTGCGCTAATGAATGGAGGGCACACCACGACGAGCTTTGCCCACGCCGACACACTGAAGAATAGAAAGAGCCATCGCATCAGAAATCCACTCGCACAATTGAGAGAAAACAATTATACTGTTACAAAAAAAATGATGACACAAGAAATTCCTGTTGAGAAAGTGGGCCGCATCTCCCAGGCGACGCTCTGGCTCCTCATCACTGCCGTAATTTCCGCCGCCCTCAGCGCCCTTTGCCACACCCATCTCCATGCGATCTCTCGCTTTTTCTTTGGCCTCTCTACTCTTCTCGGTTCGCTTGCATTTCTTAAATTGATCAACACCCTCTCTCACTCGCTGCCCCGCTCCGTGGCCCGCATCATCCACTGGATTCATGCGATGGTCTTCGAGGTCTTTTCACTTCTCTTCATCTTTTCGCTTCGCTTTTTTTTCAAACCCAAAGACCCGATTGGCAACCCCAACGGCAGGCCTATCCTTCTTGTGCACGGCTACTGCAATTCTGGCTCTGTCTGGATCTACCAGCGTTACAAGCTCGCCCAAGCAGGCCTCGGCCCCATCTACACCATTTCCCTCGGTCATCCCTTTCGTCCCATTCACGAATATGCGCAAAAAGTAGCCCAAAAAGCAGCGCAAATTGCCCACGAAACGGGCCGCACCGACCTTATCCTTATCGGCCATTCAATGGGCGGTCTCGTCAGCTTCCTCTACGCCCTTGAACTGGCTCCTCCCAACACGGTCACTGACCTGATCACCGTCGCTTCGCCTTTAGCAGGCACACATGCAGCCCTGCTGGCTCTTGGCCAAAATGGACGAGAAATGAGGTACAACTCTCCCTTCGTCGCCTCTCTCAACCAAAAAATCGCGGCGGAAAAACACATCCGTCTCTACCACATTTCCACCCTGACCGATCAGCTCATCATCCCGACCCGTTCGGCTTTGGTAGGCAACGACGCTACTCGCCAGTTTACCTTTGAGGACATCGGCCATACGGCCCTCCTCTTTTCTCCCCGACTTGCAGCGGCGTTGACCTATTGGATTAAGAAGAGCTAGGACGTCTTCGCTTTCGTACGGCAGCAGCCAAACCAAGAAGAGGATTTTGGCTGAATGACAGGCTCTTCTACTTCCAACTCACCATCTTCCGTGTCAAGCCACAGAGATACTCTTAAGGTGTTTTTGCTAGAATCGGAAGGGTTCATAGATTTTTGCTTCCATTCCACTCTATAAAGGAAACCTTCGTTCTGATTATGTTGTCGGATGTGAGAGAGTTCTTTATGAACAAAAGCTCGTACCCTTTCTCCCACGACAGCCATTGTGTCGTCAAAATAGGAGCGATCGAGGTCTTCGACTTTTCGAGGAGCGGAAGAAGAAGGACCGATTTCATCATCAGAATCTGCTCCGTGGTGATGTTTGTGCTCGACTTTTTCTTCTTTTTTCCCAAACACCTCAAACCACTCTTTGAAAGGAGGTAGGGATGCCTCGTCTCCTGCTAAGGATTGCAGTTTCTGTACAGCTTCGGAACCCTTCATTCTAAAAGAGAATGAAAATCTCGCTTCGTGCTTAGAATCTGGCAACACTTGATATGGATCGTTTACTCGTTGAGTGAACTTTTCAAACACTTCTTTCGCAATGGAATCTGCAATTTTCTGAGCGACTGACCTGTGGTATGTGTCGAACTTTTCTTTCCACGCTGTTTTTTCCTCACAGCGGGCCTTGTAGGCCTCTCTGAGAGAAAGTGGATCGTGGCTTTTTTGTTCTTGTACTGATGAGGACATAAACTTCTCCTTGTTGAAAAAAGATAGAGTCAAGGACTTTAAAATTTTTGATTAAATTGCGTCAAGGAAAAGAAGCTAGGCAAGTGCTTTCGTGTGAAATGCTTCTAAATGAGCCATGATTTTTTGTTGCTCTTCAACGCTAAAGTCCTCGCCGTAGAATTTGAGGAAGAGCTCTTTTTTCAAATCGACTTCTGAGATGTTTGGATTATTTCTTCGGATAAAGTGAGTGACCAGGTATTTAGAGGTTTCATCAGGTCTCCGGAAACCCGGTCCTTTAGGGCCGGGTAATTCACATCCAAATTTGGGAGGAGTTCGAAACTCCTCCCAAATCATTCCCCGTCCTTTAGGGCGGGGTTCATACATGGAAAACCCCATTTTAGCCCGTTCTTCGGGGGTCTTTTGCTGCATCATTTCAATCACTCTGGCAGCCATTTCTGGAGAGGTGTCATCCATCGAGTCCGACCTTTTCGTAAATCGCTTGAAGATCTAACTCTTGGACCCATTTACCATTGCATCACTCATATCCTCATGATACACCAACCAGATTTCTTTAGCGAATGGAGGCTTTGTCGCCTTCGATGGAGATTTGGAGCCAGAGGTCGCGTGGACTGACGTTCACTTCTTCTTCAAAGGAGGCGTTGCGGGGCCAAGCGAAATGATCTCGATTGACCGTCCAGCGCAGTTTGTATTTACCGGGGGCAAGTTGAAAGCTACCGGCACCCCGATTGCCATAGACATCGCGGGGATGGAGGGGAATATCGGTTGAGTTGAAGGTCACCTTCTTTATTTGAACACCGTCGGATTCGACCGAGTCTCGAACTAGAACTTCGATCCGGACGAGTTGCGGATTGCCGACGACGGGCTTTTGGGGGCCGAGGTAGGTATTCGCCGCGAGGAGAGAGTCGGTGGCAAAAGGGGCGGTTCGCTGAAAGAGATGAGCAACCGAGAAGCTGGCTAGGAAAACGCCGGAGAGGATGACGGTGAGAAGCCACTTTGGGGTATCCATAATTGCATCAAAGCAGCGAGAGAGTTTTTTTTCAACAACACAGAACTATTAGTTCTGCACTCTGCATTCTGAATTCTGCATTTACTTAAAGATGACGGTGCGGAGGCCGTTGAGGAAGACGCGGTGTTCTGTGTGGGCTTTGATCGCTCTGGCGAGGACTTGGGCTTCGACGTCTTTGCCGACTTGGACGAATTGGTCGGCAGTGAGGGTATGGTCGACGCGAAGCACTTCTTGTTCGATGATAGGTCCTTCGTCGAGCTCGTCGTTGACGTAGTGGGCGGTTGCGCCGATGAGCTTGACGCCTCGCTCAAAGGCTTGGTGGTAGGGCTTGGCCCCTTTGAAGGAGGGGAGGAAGGAGTGGTGGATGTTGATCGCTCGGCCAAAAATTTGCTTGGTCATGCGGGGGGAGAGGATCTGCATGTAGCGGGCCAGGACGACGAGGTCGATGGAGAGGGAGTGGACGAGCTGGAGGATTTTTTCCTCTTGTTCGACTTTGGTTTGGGGGGTGACGGGAAGGTAGTGAAAGGGGATTTTGTACCAGCTCGCCATCTCTTTGAGATTTTGGTGATTGGAGACAATGGCGGCGATTTCGATTGAGAGGAGGTTGTTTTGCATTCGGTAGAGGAGGTCGTTGAGGCAGTGGCTTTGGTTGGAGACGAGGAGGAGGACCCGGGTCTTTTCGCTAGCGGCGTGGAGCTGCCATTGGCAGCTAAGCTCTTGGGAAAGAGGAGTAAAGAGCTTTGAAAAGGCCTTTTTATCGAGCCCCTTTTTCTCATAGTGGAAGACGCAGCGAAGGAAGAAGCGGCCGGTTTCAAGGTCGCTAAATTGGGCTGACTCGAGGATGAAAGCCGAGTAGTCTGCGAGGAAAGTAGAGACCTTGGCGACGATCCCAATGCGGTCTTCGCAGCTCAAAGTCAGAATGAAGCGCTCTTTCATCAGGTCTCCTGAAACCCGGTCCTTTAGGGCCGGGTAATTCACATCCAAATTTGGGAGGAGTTCGAAACTCCTTCCAAATCATTCCCCGTCCTTTAGGGCGGGGTTCATAGATACTACTTTAACACACCTTGCAAAATTAATCGAGAAGGGGATATTAAAAAAATTACACCAGGGGTCTTTGATGAAGCGCTGTTTCCTCACCGCGTTTGCGTTTTTACAGGCGGCATTTGCCGCTGAACAGATCGGCGTAGAGCCAGTGAAGCGGACTCCTGAATCGGATACGGTGGTGCTGGTCATTGCCATTCCGAAAGATGGAGCCCTTGTTGCCTCCAACCCCGTCTGGATGCAGTGTCGCATCGACGGCTTTTCTCTCGGTGCAGGCTCCTCGTTTGACCGAGCGGATGAAATCGTTGAGACCGACATGGGCCAGACCATCCACGTCGTCGTCGACGATCGCCCCTACTTCCCGATCAATAATCCCGCCCTCGACCCCTACATCCAAGAAGGGTGGTATTACGACACCGGTTATCGCTTCCAAATTCCTTTTAAACTCGACAAAGGAAAACATCTTTTGCGCGTCTTTCCAGCTCGCTCCTTTGGCGAGAGTCTGAAAGGGGAAAAGACCTTTTTTGCGAGCATCTTTTCCCTTGGCTCTGAAGAAGGGGGCAAGGACTACGATCTCACCAAGCCTTACCTCACTTATAACGAGCCGAGCAACCAGCTCTACCTCGTCGAAAACAAACCCATTCTCCTCGATTTTTATCTCTCCAACTGCGAACTCACAGCCGATGGCTATCGAGTTCGTCTCACAGTCGATGGAAAAGTCAATCGAATCCTCACTTCCTGGCAGCCCTACTATATCTACGGGCTAAAGAAAGGAAATCATACGGTGCGCCTCGAGCTGATCAACGGCAGTGGCAAGCCAGTCCAAGGGCCCTTTAGCGATATCCAAAGGACCTTTACTGTTCACTCAGCCAGCGAATAAAAAAGCGCAGAACTCAGAATGCAGAGTGCAGAACTGGCAGTCGGGCAAACTCTTCTTTTAGTTCTGCACTCTGACTTCTGCGTTCTTTAGGGCTTGTCTGAAAATAACTCGTACACTCTCATAGGAAATTTTTCAAATTTCCATAGATAAAAATATATATTGATGATAATCTTCTTGCCCTTAGAGCAGAACTTGTGGTCTCTCAGAACGTAATCCGAACAAAGTATCTCCGAGTCAATCACTCATTGAACGAAAAAAGCCGTCGTTTATGGTGTGCCGCTGAAGCATTAGCACTTGGAAAAGGCGGGGTAACGTTGGTTGAAGCTTCTATAAAAGGAGATCCTGAGGTTTCTCTGCGGTGGACCAGTAAAAGCTTACGCAAGTTATCCGCAGAGCTCAAAAATCGGGGGTATGAAGTAGGTCGCTCGACAGTAGGCAATTTACTGGAGGATGCCGGGTACAGTTTGCAGTTGAATCAGAAAGACAAAGAGGGGAAGTCCGTGCCAGACAGAAACGCTCAATTTGAATACATCAATGAGCAAGCAAAAACATTCTTGAGGGAAAATCAGCCTGTGATTTCCGTTGACACCAAGAAAAAAGAGTTGGTTGGGAACTTCAAAAATGGCGGGAGAGAGTACCACAAACGAGGAGAGCCAGTTAAAGTCGATGTGCATGATTTTCCTGATAAAGAGACAGGGAAAGTGGCTCCGTATGGAGTCTATGACATTGGCAAAAATAAGGGTTGGGTGAGTGTTGGAATCACCAGTGACACTGCTGAATTTGCTGTGAATACGATTCGCAGTTGGTGGCACAAGATGGGAAGAAAAGACTATCGAAACGCATCAAAATTAATGATCACTGCTGATTGCGGAGGCAGCAATGGGAACAGGGTGAGACTCTGGAAGTGGGAGTTACAAAAATTGGCCAATGAATTAGGACTGGAAATTCATGTATGTCACTTCCCTCCAGCGACAAGCAAATGGAATAAAATCGAACATAAGATGTTCAGTTATATCTCCCAGAATTGGAGGGGAGTTCCTCTCATCACTCGTGAGGCAATCGTGCAGTTGATTGGCAGCACAAAAACGACCAAAGGGCTGGAAATTCAGGCACAAATTGATTTCAGGGAATACGTAAAAGGCCGAGAGATTAGCGATAAAGATTTTCGGGAGATTGCGATCGCTCTTAATAAATTTCGCGGGGACTGGAATTATACCATTTCTCCAATGGTAAGAATCAGTATTTCCCTATGAGAGTGTACGAGTTATTTTCAGACAAGCCCTAAAGTCAAACAAAGCCATGACAATCGGCGTTGTTGCGTAAATAGCTGCGGATGAGGTTCTTCTTGTTCTCAAACCACTGAGTCTTTAAATTTTTTGTTGCTCACACAAAAACTTTAGGCTCGATATGGCACCCAAGAAAGATACGACTCCTTCCAAGAAAAAAGACAAGTAC
>JAGWKU010000058.1 GCA_028873375.1 Verrucomicrobiota bacterium | reverse complement strand
TCGATGATTTTGAGGCCATTTGCGAGTGGTGGCAAAGCCACCACGGTCCATTTGACGAGGTCGGCCCAAGCGGGCCGACTGAGGAGAATGGACGTAAATGGCCTCAAAAGGGCGGTTTTAACGGGCAAATGAGTTTTGCAACTGTCTCAGAAGTAAAAAAGCAGTCGGAGAAATCCGACTGCTTTATTTTTGCCTTATTCTACTGCTGCTGGCGCTTCCGCTTCAGCAATCGTCTCTACTTGACATACTTCTTCTGCATCTCCGCTATCCCAAGCATCGAAGGAAAAACAGTCTGGTTTTTCCGAATGACACTGAATCGTCAGACGAATCGCAAAGACCTTTTTCTCAGGACAATCTTTGCAATCTTTTCGACTATTGGGAAAACTATCCATCCCCTGCACTCTCCAGCTCTCTTTCGCCAGCGTAGTCTCTTCTTCAGATTCAACGACGAAGTAGCGATACCCATTTTTCAAGGTCAGTTCTTTGGCTCGTTTGCGGGCATTTCGACGCGCCTCTTTAGCTGAAATTCCATCTTTTTCCGCTGCGACGATGATAAATCGATCTCCTCTCACTCGATAGTCGACGACATTCTTCGAGCTACTGGAAGCCATCCATCCAGGAATTGAATCACAACTTCCGAAGATCGCAGCTAGAGCAACTAAGCACACAGCACTTTTCATAAACCCCTCAGTTGAATCGAGAGCCTCTGTCTCCTTATTGGAGGTTGGAGTTCTCTTCTATTTAAGTTGCATCAAAACAGTTCAACTTTATTTTTTCAAACGAAATTTGACGCTTCATTCCACTCACACTCCAGAAATCTTTAAGGGGAAATAAATTTTTGTTTAACGAAATACCAACAAATTGATAGAGTTTCGTGAATCAAAAAACCATTAAACATGAGGTGTCTATGTCTTCTATGACTTCAGAAATCCGCAGTAATTACGGCGACCGCCTACAGTATGCATTGAATGAATATGAATCAAACATTCAGCGACTGATTACCCAAAATGGCCGCCTTGAGCAACAAAAAGGAGATATTGAACTGCGCGTAAAATGTTTCAATGAATTAAAGCCTACCCAGAAAAATTACGATAAAGAAGTCGAAACGTTTGAACAGTTTACATCGGAGCAGGTAACACAATACATGGTCTTAAAGAAAACGGCAGAAGTGGCGCAAACTCTCTTAAAAGTATTAGGAGAAACAATTGCTTTCTGCACGGAAGAATCTTTTTCTTCTTCTATGATTCAAAAACTCGATCAAATGAAATTTAATGTGATTGAAATCTGCGAAGCAGAAGTTGCTCTTTCTTATGCTGTCGAAGACATGAATAAAAAAGAACGAGAAGTGCGTAAGATTTGTGAGCAATTAACGACTCGCATTCCAAAAGTAGAGTACCAACTGAACAATGCGCTATACGTTCTAAATGCTGTGAAAAATAAAACTACATGGACTGGTTTAATTTTTGGAGATTACTATTTGAAAGAAGCTCTTAAGAATCGACAAGAACAAGAACCTATCGTCGCATCTTCTGTAGCTCCTACTTCTATCCTCCCAGCCTACCAAAAACCAGCAGTAAAAGAACCAACATCCATTCAAGAGTCAATAGACACTCTGCAAAAACAGAAAGGCGTAGTGAGAAAAGAGCTTTTTGCTTCTTCTGTCATAGTCTCTTCACTCAAAGCAGAGGAAAAAACTGCCCCCACCCCGAAGCCAGTTGTTAAAGCTTCGCCTCGTATTGTAACGCCAGCAAAATGAACAGAAGGCGAAAGACCTAACCTTTCGCCTTTTCTTTTGAGAGTTCTGCAAGTTGTTCTTTGAGCTCAAGAGCTTCGGGAAAAATGTGCAACGTAGGAGCTTCTTTTGCTCGTTTAAGAGGGAGAATCCGATTTACGCTGGCGTCGAGACGAGAGAGAGGAAAGAGGCCGTTTTGATACGCCTTGAGAAGAGCGCGATAAGCTCGAGGCACTTGATCGCGAAGAAGATGATCGACACCCTCAGAGAGGTGATCGCCATAGAGAAGAAGATCGGCTCCCGCTTCATGCGCACGCAAGGCGATTTCTTCGGGTGAATAGCGATCGGCCAACGCGTTCATATTGAGTGCATCGGTGATGATCAATCCTTGAAAGCCCATCTTCTCGCGAAGCAATTTGGTGAGGATAGAGGGAGAAAGAGTCGCTGGCCATGTTGGATCGAGAGCAGGGACAAGGATGTGCGCCGTCATGATGGCGGTAACGCCGGCATCGATCTGCGCTTGAAATGGAGGCAACTCCACTGCGTCGAGCGGATGATCAACGACAGGAAGTCCTACATGAGAATCAACGGCAGTATCGCCATGGCCAGGAAAGTGTTTTGCGCAAGCACGAAGCTCCATCTCTTGCATTCCGGTCATCACAGCAACAGCCCGCGGGGATACGATTTCAGGCTTGTCACCAAACGAGCGGAGACCGATGATCGGATTATTGGGGTTGCTGTTGACATCGACCACGGGAGCCAAATTTATATCAATCCCCGCAGCCACTGCTTCTCGACCAATTTCTCGACCGAGTTCTTTCAGCAAACTTAAATCCTGAATCGCACCCAACAGTCCATTCTTTGGAAAGGAAAGCGCATCGGTGATCCGCATCCCGAGTCCCCACTCTGCATCCGCCAGCACGAGGAGCGGCTGTTTCGATTTTCTTTGTAACCGAGCAAGTGCTTTTGCATAGGAAGCGAAGTCAGAGCTCTTGGGCAATACGTTGCTGATGTGACATTCTTCGATCAACCGATCCCAATCTTGGAAGTGGTCTTCTCCCCTCGTGGGGCTGACAGAAACGACGAAGAGAAGCCCCACCTTCTCTTCCATACTCATCGCCATCGCTACCACTGGAATCAATGCTAACCACCATTTCATGCCCCTCCCTAACCAATACAATCCCAGGCCTTAAGGCCTGGGTGTTCACGCGCTCTATGAACCCCGCCCTAAAGGACGGGGAATGATTTGGGAGGAGTTTCGAACTCCTCCCAAATTTAGATGTGAATTACCCGGCCCTAAAGGACCTGGTTTTCAGAGACCTGATAAAAATTTTCCTCTGTGGTGGTTAGAAGAAGAGGCGGTGGATGTCCTGGTAGGTGACGAAGAGGAAAAAGGCTATCAGGAGGCCGACAAAGGGGATGATGAGCCGCTCCATCGTCTTCGCTTTGATGGGGCGCTTGGTGATCGATTCGACGAGAGAAAAGAGAATGTGACCTCCGTCGAGGACAGGAATGGGGAGGAGGTTGACAAGGCCGAGGTTGAGGCTGATGACAGCAAGCCAAAAGATCGCTTCGCGGGCGCCATCGCTCCAACTCTGTTGAACGACGTGAACAATGCCGACGGGGCCGCTGACCACTTTGGGATTGAGCGAGCCGCTAAAGAGACCAGAAAAGGTGCGCCACGTGTCGACGATCCCTTCTTTGAGTTGTTGAACGGGATTGGGATTGTAGATCACTTCTCGCTCGCCGAGTGGAATGCCGAGGAGAAGTTTCTTCTGGACCGCTTCGGGAACTGGCTGTGCATCAGTGACGGGATTGGGGGGAGCAAAGTCGGAGGCCGGCTTTGGAATTACAGGCTGGAGAAGGTGGAGATTAGCCGCGGCTGAAATGGGGGTTTCGGTGCCGATGGAGGAGACGATGGCGTGGAGGGCGTCTCGGTCGAATCGTTCAAATTCGGCATCAGCTTGTTTCCAGGGAACGGGCTTAGAGAGGTCGCTCTCTCGTTCAACAATGAGGAGGACGCGGCGAGCTTGGAGGTGTTGCAAAAGATCGGCCGCATTGGAAATGCGACTTCCGTCGATGGCGAGAATCTGGTCTCCTTCTTGGAGGGGGTTGAAGAAGGCGCATCTCTCACAAGCTTGGAAAGCTTTGGTTTGCTCTTGTTCGTCGATAAACTCGAGGCGTCCTTCCACTTTACCGGAAGGCGAAAGGGTGTAGGGAATAAAGAAGAGTTCAGAGAGGCGTCCTTTGAGGCCTGCTTCGTGTTGCCAATCATCGATCTCCCCTTTTTCATAAGCGGTCAATTTGAGGTCGTCGAGTTGGACTCGAGGGATCTTGGCTTGGAAGATTTCATCTCCCCTTTTTATGGTGAGAAAGGCGGTCGATTGACTGATCAAGGAGCTGAGTTGAGGAACGGAATAGACGAGCTCTCCATCGACCCAGAGAACGCGATCGCCGTTTTGAACTCCGCTCTCTTGCATTGGCGATTGGGCGGGAAGCGGGGTGCTGGCGATGAGGTAGCGGGCGGGAGAAAGGACACCGATCGTGAGCCGTTTGTCGTTTTGTATCCGTGGATCTTGATAGGTGGAAAGGGTGTATTGGAAAGGGATCTTTTCTCCATTCATCTCGTCGATTTTATAGCCGCTGATCTCAGTCTCTTTGCCACTCATGACCGAGGCGATGAGGAGATCTTTGAAACCGGTGAAAGGACGGCCGTCGTATTTCTCTATATAATCGCCAGGACGAACGCCCTTTTCATAGAGAGGAGATTGAGGATCGACCCACCCAATGAAGTGGGTGAATTCCGCGAAATTTTTCTCCCGTCCACCACTAGCCCAGAGGAGGGAAAAAGCGACGAAGGCAAAAGCGATATTGACGAGCGGGCCGGCCAACGCGACTTTGATCCGCTGCCAGGGGGTCTTGCCGTAAAAACCGTCTTTGATTTCAGAAGGCTCTTGATTCCCCTCTTTTTGCATGCCGGCAATTTTGACATAACCGCCAAAGGGGAGCCAACAGATTTGCCATTTCACTCCTCCCTGCATCCAACTATAGAGAGGCTTGCCAAATCCAATGGCGAAAACGAGGACCTTCATCCCCTGTCGTCGGGCCACAATGTAATGGCCGAGCTCATGGATAAAGATCAAAAATCCGAGTCCAAGAATCGCGAGAATTGCCGAAATAAAAGTAAACGCCATGAATTTCCTTTAAAACATATTCAGAATAGCAAAAAGAGCGGTGATTGGAAAGAGAGAAATTTTTGCTTGTCGTTTCCCTACGGCAACAGTATAAATAAGGCATGAGAAGGTATTTCTTTTTATTCATTGGTGCGCATCTCGCTATGGCTCAGCCACAAGGTGGAGTTTCAGTAGCGGGAGAAGCTTTACTTTCTGAACAGGGAAACCTTCTTCAAATCACAAACTCCAACCGCGCTATCATCGAATGGCAATCGTTTTCCATCGGAGCGGGCGAAACGACTCAGTTCATCCAGCCATCGGCGGACTCTGCCGTATTGAACCGAGTGGTGGGGGGCGAGCTGAGCAATTTGCAGGGAGCCCTCCTCTCCAACGGGCAAGTCTACCTCGTCAATCCGCAGGGTTTCATCATTGGCAAAGAGGCTTCGTTTGATACGGCAGGCTTTATTGCGGCCACACTCGATGTCTTGAACAGGGACTTCCTCGACGGCAAAGAAATGCTCTTCACGGGCGATTCGACCGCGTCGATGGTCAATTTAGGGAAAATTCGGGCCTATGACGGCGATGTAGTACTCATCGCCCATCGGATTGAAAATAGCGGCGAAATCGAGGCGCCTGAAGGAAGAGTTGACTTGGCTTCTGGCCATGAAATCCTCCTCAAGCCGGGCGATACTCCCCTCCTTTCGATCAAACCCGACCTCGCTTCCCTTGGCATCGACAATGAGGGAGCCGTTACGGCATTGGAGGCTTCTCTGCAAGCTGACAGTGCCCAGCAACTCGCCATCCGACAGAGCGGGCCTATTACGCTGACCCAAGAGGGCGGAAAGATCGTCTTGCGAACCGGCAGCGGTTCTCTAAAAGTCGAAGAATCGGCTGTCTTGTCGGCGCCACAAGGAATGATCTCCATCGTCACGGATCATGGGTTGACTCAAGTCGCCGGTTCTCTCTTAGCGACAAGTGAAACGGGAGTGGGCGGGACCGTCCACGTTCTCGGGCAAGATGTCCATCTTTTGCAAAATGCGACAGTCAATGTTTCGGGTCCTACAGGGGGCGGCACAGCGCTGATCGGCGGTGATTACCAGGGGAACAACTCAGCGGTTCAAAATGCAGCTCATGTGTTGGTCGCAGAGACCGCGGTTGTGAAAGCAGATGCGACCGAAAAAGGAACTGGAGGAAAAGTCATTTTCTGGGGTAATGAGAGCAATGGGTTCTTCGGACATATTTATGCACAAGGAGGACCTCAAGGAGGTGATGGGGGTTTTGTCGAAGTTTCGAGCCCTATTAATCTCGCTTATCGAGGAGTAACGAGCGCCTTGGCTCCCTATGGGAAAACAGGCACCTTGCTTCTCGACCCGGGCAATTATACGATCGAAAGCGGTTCTGTGACCTCCGGCTCCTTTTCTGCTTGCAGCGGTGGGAGTTCCACATATAACCCAGCAGCTGGAGCAAACAATATCAATGTAACTGATCTGGAAACACAACTAGGTCTGTGCAGCGTCACAATCAATACTTCGGCTGGTAGTGGCGGAAGTGGCAGCATTACAGTGAATGCTGGATTCACCTGGTCACAAAATACGACATTGACCTTGATCGCTCAAGAAACGATCTCAATTGGCGCCGGCGGCAGTTTAACGATTTCGAATACGTACAACACAGCTTCGAATTTTGATGCCTTCGTTGCAACCTGCGACGGAACCTCCTCTCCTTTGAGCTCGATTATTGGAATTCCAATTGGCAATGGCTATTCCCCCGGCGTCACCATTTCGACCGTCTATGGGAATATCAAATTGACTGGAACGGGAGGAAGTAATAGCGGGAGCAATAACATTGGCATCGCTTTGCACTCAGGAACAATCGAAACGACAGGCACGGGTGCTCAAGCTGGCAACATTTCTCTTACAGGCACTTCTGGTAGCGTCAATACGGCAAATAATGCAGCGATTATCAATAATGGTCCCTTTTCTATTTCTACTGTGGACGGAAACATCACTATTACCGCCAACTCTTCCCCTCCTACGTGTGGAGGCAGTAGCCAAGGTTTCTACATTACAACAGATGCCGCAGGAAATATTGAATGTACAGGGACCGGTTCCCTTACGATTACAGCAACGGGAGCAAATTCTACAACCAATGGAGGCAATGACGGCATTCATTTTCAAGGGACTTACCAAGTTCTCTCTACAACGAGTGGAAATCTTTCTATAACAGGGACTGGAAACGGCAAGAATCAAGATGGTGCGGGCAATATTGGCATCTACAATACAACATCCATTAGTACGACGTCGGGCTCTCTGACAATGATAGGCACAGGAAGTACGGTCAGTTCCCCTGGGTCTACCACGAATTTACAAGGCATTTTAATGCCCAACGGCAGCAATAATGCGCCTTTGATTAGTGCTAAAGGAGGAACGATTTCGATCACAGGGACTGCCGGAGGAGGAAACAATGATGGAGTCGCCAGCACCGCAGCTCTGAGCCAAACAAATGGAAATATAACAATAACCGGAACTGCTACAGGATCTGGGACAGGGATTAATATCTATAGTGCTTTAGGCACTCCAAATACGATCACACTAAATGGAACGTCCGGAACGATTACATTGTCAGCAGATACTATGTCGATTGGGCTAGTATTTGGAGGCCCTTCTGGATCTACTCTACTCGTTCAACCCATCACCCCTTCCCTCTCCATCGGCATTGGAGACAATTCTACAGGGAGTTTAAAGCTCAGCAATTTGACTCTTTATAATCTGCAAAACCAAGGGGGAACCACAGTCATGCCCCTTATCATTGGTCGTTCGAATGGAAGTCATACCATCGACATCCATCCCGCCGAAACTTATTATGATTATGGAAACAGTTTATTCAGCAGCACCATCCTACGCGGTAATGACGTCAGTGTCAATTCTGCTTTCGATGCCAGTGGCCACTCTTTTACCGTGAACTTCGGACAGGAGGGAGCATCGACCTTCACTTTATCTGCCCCTTTGAACAACCCCACCCAAACCAATATTGTTGGAGGCTCTTATGCCAATACCTTCACCCTCTCTCCCAATGCTGCCCAAGCAAGTCTCACTTTAACCGGCGGAAGTTCGACCAACACCCTCAATGGCCCCAATGTCATAAGCACGTGGAATATCACAGGAACAAACAAAGGAAAACTCCAATCAACCAGCGGACCTTCTCAGCTCTACACCTTCACTAATATGACGAGCCTCACAGGCGGATCTGCAAACGACACGTTCGTCTTTTCAGCTGGCACTACCTTAGGCGGCGAACTAGATGGTGGTGGCGGAACTCTGAACGTAATGGATGTCTCCGCCTTCTCATCAACACCAACCATCACTTATGCGACTTCTACCTCGGGAACCGCCTCCTTCCTAGGAACCGGATTCCAAAACATCCAATCGGTCGTTTTGCCTCCTTCTCCACCGCCTCCGCCTCCTCCTTCTTCTACACCTCCTCCCAATGTGCTAAATCCTGCCATCCAAAACACCAATTCGAGCCAGTCCGAAGCCATTAGTACTCCCTCAAACTCCAGCTCAAGCCCCTCTCAGCAAGCCAAGTATTTCTCTGGATCAAGCACTTGCGGAAAATAAACTAAAAAGGCAAAAGTCAGAAGTACAGCGGTATACTTTTGCGTTTGACTTTCTGACTTTTGACTTTACTTACACTTAGTGTACTTGCAGGCATCGATCCAGTCTTGCCCTTCAGGCTTGTCTTCATAGGTCTGGAAGACAACGCGAAGACCTGGGAAAACAGCTCCGTTGGGACCGACATCTTGTCCTAAGGACTCTTGTCCGAAACTGTCTTGCATGATTAGCTCTTGATACATATTGCCCGGCGCACGAGGCGCATCAGGGCGAACGACTTGAATTTTTTGTTCACTCACCATGACAAAATAGCGATTCCCTTCTTTCACAGTGATTTCCGCTGCCTTTTGACGAGCCATTTTACGAGCAACAGAGTCGGAGATTTTATCCTGCACAATAACGATTGTATACTGATCATCCTGAGCGGGATACTCAATCACATTGGAATCGGCAATTTCTGTGGGCAAGGTATTTTTCGTACACCCAACGAGCAAAAGAGTAAGTAGAAACAAACTCCTCCCAATCCTCAGGACGATTTTGCGGGGCGAAGAGTTTTGGAACTGACTCTTCATCACGTACACCCCTGTACAGGTTGTATGGTGAGATTTTCTTCCATCATGGTCGGAGTACTCAAAGGCGCGACCGATGGGGCTGGAGCAGAAGTCGGCGATTCAACTGAGGCTGGTGCTTCTATAGGAGCGGGAGCAGGTGCTTGCTCAATTGTAGGAGCTGGCACGGGAGCTTCGGTAGACGTAGGAGCAGGTGCTTTGACAGGAGCCGGAGCGGGCGCCGGTGCTGGGGCTTCGGTAGAAGCCGGAGCAGGGGCCGGTGCCTCAGTAGGAGCTGGAACAGCTAAAGGCTGGCTGAGGGGTTTTGCTCCTTGCAAGTCACCAAACAGCGGAGTTCGGAATACACCTGGTTGTTCCTCAAGAGCGACAGGCGAAGCAAGCTGATTTTCGACGGTCGCGTATTCGGCTTGTGCTTCTGGTCCCAGTAAGAGCTGTCCGCCTTCATTAGAGAGTCGTATTTCACCACTATTGCAGCCGAAAAAGACCTTCCCTTCCGAAATCATGATTTGAAATAAGGTCCCCCTAATCCCAATCGTCGCAACTGGCGTATTCACCTCGTAATTCTCAGGGTTTTTCTTTCCGATTTTGCCTGATAAAGCTCTCAATCCACCTTTCGCCAACTGCGCAGAGAAGTGGCCCTCTTTTGTCAATGTCGGGCGCTCATAGCTATCGACCTGGAATTCGGTCGAAGGAACTAAGTTGAATAAACTTCCATCGGAAAAATAGATCTGCGCTTTTCCATCTTCTTCTACCTGAATGAGATCGTGAAGAAAAATAAACGCCCCTTTTTCCAAGACGCGCTCTACTTTATCCGCTCCGATCGCCGTCACCTTGCCTTTAATTGCGGTGACTTTACCGATCTTCGCTCCTGCCGAATCGGCAAAAGAAGCGCTAGCTCCTAGCACCAGAAAGGCGATCAAGAAAAGAAACGATCGAAATTTCATCAATGCAGCCTGTTTCTCTTCCTGTATCACGATTGCTATTTTCCGGAGAAAAGGTTTCTTAATAAGGAAAAAATCACTAGATACTAGCTGAAAATTTAGAGGAGCAGCTACTATGACCCTTCGGCGAGACAAGACGTATGGGAGTTCTTTCTGTTTTTAAAATCCTCATTCTAACGACCTCCTTGTCGTCTTCGGAAAAGTGGATTCCCTTAGCCGCTCGAAGTGAGTTGCTTTCCGACGAAGAAATGGAGGACGTTGAACGATTGGGACGCATTCGGCAAATCATCGTCTCCTTTGAAGGAGGCATTTCACAAGATAGAGAACTGCGCAAACTTCTCAAGCAATTCATCGGATCTCCCTACAAAAAAAGAACCGTCCGAGAAATTCAAGAGACCATTCTCAATTACTACAAGCAATTCCACAACTCCATTGTTGCCGTTGTCGTTCCCGATCAAGAAGCCAAAGAAGGGATCCTCCAACTCTCTGTCATTTTCCCTGAGTCTGAGCAGAAACTCACCTCCCATCGCTCCTTCCGCACAGTCCGAAAAAAGGCACTCGATGAAACCTATCTCCTCCAAGCTCCTTTTTCCAAGCGAAACAAAAAAACAGAAGCTTTTACCGCCGTTCGAGAAGACGGCTCTTCTGAAAAGCAACCCATCGAAGAAGAGATAGAGCTCGCCTCCGCAGAACTGCAAGCAGAAGCTGAACCTGTGTCCGAAGAAGCAGTGCAGCCGTCTCTCAAAGAGGAAGCCTACGCCTCTCTCGAACCGGAGACGGAAGAAGAAATTCCTCTAGAAGAAGTAGCCGTCGAGGAAGAAACCTATGCGGCTACTGAAACAGAGCCTGCTCCCTTCTCTCAAAAGACCTCTCGATTCGAATTTATCTCTCCTGTTCTCGAGGGAGTCTTCTTCGAAGACGCCCCATTGGCCTTTGAATTGCCCCCGGAACCACCTCAAAGTGAAGAAAAAACTCAAGAGACTCTCCAAAAAAAACTCTATGCCATTGCTACAGCGGCAGCTTCCGAAGGAAACCTCTTTGAGGAATTAGATGAGCAAGCAGCTGAGCCTCTGATCGAAGAAGAACAGTCTTATCTCACCCAATTTCCCGAATTGGAAGAGCCTCCCCTCGAGGAGGAATCTCCTCTCGCTGAAGAATCCGCCATCGATGAACTCCCAGCTGAAGAGGAAATCGCCGCTGAAGAATCTCCCCTTGAAGAGTTCGCCCCAGAAGAAGAAATTGCCGTTGAAGAACCCTCCGCTGATGAACTCCCAGCTGAAGAGGAAATCGCCGCTGAAGAATCTCCCCTTGAAGAGTTCGCCTCAGAAGAAGAAATTTCCGTTGAAGAACCCGCCGCTGATGAACTCCCAGCTGAAGAGGAAATCGCCGCTGAAGAATCTCCTCTTGAAGAGCTCGCTCCAGAAGAAGAAATTGCCGTTGAAGAACCCGCCGCTGAAGAATCTCCCCTTGAAGAGTTCGCCT
>JAGWKU010000057.1 GCA_028873375.1 Verrucomicrobiota bacterium | reverse complement strand
ATCAGGCCCTGAATATAGTCAGAACATTAGCAGAGAAACTGAAGTGGAAAGAAGAAAGTATGCCGAGATGGAGCGCTCAATTGCTGAGTAGACCTAAGCGGACTCTAGCGCTGATGAGGGGTTTATGAGGAGACTTTGCAGGTGTCCTGATTACAAATAGGGAGCCCCTCTCGCCCCGGCCTTCGGCCTGATGGAAATCTTGGCCGCCGACTTTGCCAAATTCCCAAATTTTGAATCACGTTGTGTATACCATGGAGTTTTGCGGTTTTCTTAAAAGTTGCCCCAAGGAAGAGTTGGCTCAGATCTTAGTTCCAGAAATGTATGAATTAATCTCTGATTGGGATCACTTATCTTCTCATCGAAGGGGAGAATTGGCGGGATATGTCGTAGGAAAATATGGTACTGACGTATTTCTTGGAGCTGCTGCAGTCAAAGGGGTGAAATACGTACACACCTTTCGGAAAATCCAAAAAGCGGAAAAACTTTGTACGTTGGAAACTCTTGCGTCTTCTCCACAGAATAAGAAGGCGTTAATCGAGGCTTCCATTTCATGGAGTGAAAGAAGAGCGGAATATTTTGCAAATATCCAAATGGAAGTAGCTAAACAAGAAAAGCATCTAAAAGGAAAAAAAAATTTTCAAGAAGGAAGGAGTGAATGGGTACACCCCGATCCTGAAGGAAAAATCAAAAAATTTGCAGGAAAAGGGCAAAAAGTTCAGGGAGAACCGGGGAAAGCAGGTTATAGAGAGAGAGTTGATTGCTGTGAAGAAATAGGATATGTTGTTAACCGAAAAGGGGAAAAACTGCCCACAACAATGGCGATTATTCATTACAGCAAAAAAGGAGCTCATATTGTCCCAGCAGCACCAAAAAAATAATAAAAAAGATTATCCGTTAGATCCAATAAGTGCCATTCTTTCAATGAATCGAGCTCTTTGGGGAGAAGTTGCCCCTGCATTGCGAGCTGCCAAGGTTTCATGGGATGAAGAAACGGTCCATTTATATTTCTATTACGATGGAGAAATCTCAGAAGAAGATCATGAATCTGCCGAATGCGTAGCTACAGAATTTATTGCAGAATACCCGGAATATAAACTGGAAGTGCACATTTTAAGATTAGATTATCCTAATTCAATCCCTGAAGAGGGGAAATTAGTTTATTACAGAAGAGAACAATTGTGAAATTAAAGATTAATTTAATTTCTTGTTCACATTCTCCTCATCGCTACTTCTCGCCTCGGCCACCTCGTCGAAGAGCGGAGAAAACAACAGGCGTAAAGAGCCGCGAAACGCGGAAAAAAAATTCACCACAGAGACACCGAGAAGAGAGAGGTTACTCAGAGGAAAAAAGATGATTTTCTCTGTGTAACCTCTTTTTTCTCAGTGTCTCTGTGGTGAATTTTTTTTACTTCGTTTCGCGGTGATTATGTGCGGGCGAAGGCTTCCGTCTTCGGCTGCTGGTTGGCGTCGAGGAGGACGGTTCCTCGTTGTTTGACGAGCGCTTCGATCCGCTGCTCGGAAGTGGCAAGACGGCCGTTGCAGGTGCGGATGAGCCCTTCAGCTTCTTCGAAGAGCTTCAAAGATTCTTCTAATGTCGTTTTTCCGCCGTTCATCTTTTCGAGAATTTGCTCGAGGCGTTCAAAAGCTTGTTCAAAGGAGAGAGTTTCTTGTGTCATGGTTCACCTTGGTAACTATGGCGCTCAGCTCGCCATCGGAGAGGAGCGCGCGTAGGGTTTGCTCTGGGGCTATTTCGTCAACCGAGCGGAGAATGGAATGGCTCTGGTTGGAAAAGAGAATGGCGTAGCCCTGTTTGAGGAGATGTTGTGGGTGGATGGAGCGGAGGTGTTCGACGAGCCGCTGGCACCGCTCTTTTTTTTGGGCGAGGAGATGATGCATGACGTGGGTGAGTCGCTCGCGGTAGGTGGTGAGGTGGCTTTTCCACTGTGCGATTTTCTGGGTCGGTTCGAGAAGGGCGAGCTGTTTGCTGTAGGATTGAAGCTGCGCCTTTTTTTGCTGCAGGAGGTGAGTGGTGGCCGCGAGAAGATCGGCTTGGAGATCGTCGAGTTGTTGGGTGGGCTGGGCGAGGAGTGAATAGGGGGAGGAGAAGAGAGGGTGTTTTTGGAGCGACTGAAGCTTTTGTCGGATGGCGAGGAGCTGCTGGCGAAGGCGGTGGAAGCAGTGGGCTTCGGCAGAGGCGAGGAATTTGAGGAGATTGGCTTTTTCGGCAATGGCGATTTCAGCGGCGGCAGAAGGAGTGGGCGCGCGAACGTCGGCGACCCAATCGGCGATGGTGTAGTCGGTCTCGTGGCCGACGGCAGAGATAATGGGGATGCGCGACTCGAAGATCGCTTTAGCGACGATTTCTTCGTTGAAGGCCCACAGATCTTCAATGCTGCCGCCGCCGCGGCCGACGATCAGGACATCGGCGAGGTTGTATTGGTTGAAATCGTTGATTGCTTGAGCAATTTCTTGGGCAGCTCCGTCGCCTTGCACTTTGACCGGATTGAGGATGACGTGGAAGCCGCGAAAGCGGCGAGTGAGGACGTTCAAAATGTCTTGGATGACGGCGCCCGTTGGACTGGTGACAACGCCGATTCGCTTAGGCAATTTGGGGAGCGGTTTTTTTCTTGCAGGATCGAACCAGCCGCGAGCTTGGAGAGCTTCTTTGAGTTGGTGGAATTTGAGGAGAAGTTCGCCGACGCCGAGGAATTGGAGTTCGCGGACGATGAGTTGGTAGTTGCCGCGGGGAGCGTAGATGCTGAGCTCGCCGAGAGCGATCACTTGGTCGCCATCTTTGGGCATGCGCGCGAGCTGTGATGCATTGCCTTTGAAGAGAGCAACGGAGATTTGAGCGCCCGCATCTTTCAGGCTGAAGTAGAGGTGGCCTGACGATTGGAGTTTAAAGTTGCTGATCTCTCCTCGTACAGCGACCGCGCGGAAGTTCGGTTCGAGGAGCGATTTGATTGCAAAGGTAAGCTCGGTAACGCTGAGCGCTTTCATCAGGTCTCCGGAAACCCGGTCCTTTAGGGCCGGGTAATTCACATCCAAATTTGGGAGGAGTTCGAAACTCCTCCCAAATCATTCCCCGTCCTTTAGGGCGGGGTTCATGGAAAAGAAGTGTGCCCGATTCCTTGAAAAAGAGCAATTTTACATTGTTTTGCTTGCGCAACGCGAAATAAAATCCAACTCACTCGATGTGAATTCCGTTTTCAGCGATTGAAAGGCGTTCAAAAAGATGAAGTGGTTGAGGAGATACGACTTTTCTAGATCTACATGCCCATGGGATGCCATTTTCTCCGCTTGTGCGAGAGGGAGATCTTTTGGGGGAAAATCACATATTTTAATGACCTTTGGGACGAGTGAAGCGGCAGGATCGTCTTTTGTACGGGCAAGGGTATATACGGCAAAGGATAATCTTAGCAAGGCGAGGTCCTTAGTTTTATGCTGTTCCAAGAGGGAGAGCATTTGAAAGTAGCTATTGGCAACGACTGTGTTCTCTATTTTCTCTATTAATTCCCCCACTCTTTTCACTAAACTGCTGGGTAGGAAAGC
Source organism: Verrucomicrobiota bacterium (assembly GCA_028873375.1). Taxonomy (GTDB): domain Bacteria; phylum Chlamydiota; class Chlamydiia; order Chlamydiales; family SM23-39; genus CAITMJ01. The sequence goes on along the minus strand of JAGWKU010000057.1, from coordinate 8,022 downwards.
GCTCTGGGAGGACACTTCGAATTTAATATGTAGCGAATTCACAATTTCTCCTTTTTTATAAGGATAATAAACTATTTTGCATTATTACTAAATTAAATAAAACATTATATAAAAATATTTTATTTAAAACAGTTTGGAAGCGAAGTAAGTAAGAGCGCCGATGGCACCGGCGCCGGGGAGGGTGAAAATCCAGGCGAGAGCGAGTTTTTGAGGGATGGACCAACGGACGGCGGAGAAGCCTTTGGCTGAGCCGACGCCGGTGATGCTGCCGACGATCATGTGGGTAGAGCTAATCGGCATCCCGAGGAAGCTCGCGGCGAGAATGACGAAAGAGGCTGACGATTCTGCAGCAAACCCTTGGATAGAGTTGATGTCGGTGATGGAAAAGCCCATCGTTTTGATGATGCGGAAACCGCCGGAAGCGGTGCCGAGTCCCATGACGATAGCGCAGGAGAGAACGACCCAGATGGGGATTTGGGTGGAGGTGATGTAGCCGCCGGCAAAGAGGCCGAGAGTGATGAGCCCCATGCTCTTTTGAGCGTCGTTGAGGCCGTGCGAGAGAGCGACAAAACAGGCAGAGCCAATTTGAAGGTGGCGAAAGAGCTTTTCGCCGTAACCTTTCGGATGATGGCGGAGAGCGAAAAGGAGAGTTTTCATGAGGAGGTAGCTAATCAGAAAGCCGAGGAGCGGGGAGAAGATCATCGGAAGGAGGACTTTGTAGATGATGCCGTCCCAGAGAATTATTTCGAACCCTTGGTGTGTCCAGGCAGCACCGACGAGGCCGCCGATCAGGGCGTAGGAGGAGCTGCTCGGGATGCCAAAGTACCAGGTGATGAGATTCCAGGCGATGGCGCCGATGACGGCGGCGAGGACGACGATTTGCGTTGCGTGCTGGGCTTCGACGAGGCCAGATGAAATGGTCTGAGCAACGCCGCTGATCTGCGTTGCACCGATGAAGTTGAGGACGCCCGCCATCACGATGGCCGAAATGGGGGCGAGGGCGCGCGTCGCAATGACGGTAGAGACGACGTTGGCTGCATCGTGAAAGCCGTTCGTGTAATCGAAGAGAAGGCCCAAGAGGACGATTAAAATAACGAGTTCCATAGCTCTCTCATATATATCGCAAAAATTCTTTGCACGAAAACATAGCTTCTTTATAATCGATCCCTTCTTATAACCTGGAGGTCTCTATGAAAAATGCACTCAAATGGCTTTCTCTTTTCGCTTTTTTGTTTGTCTTTTCTAACCCCGCTTTTGCAAAGGAACGGAAATCAATGAAAAAAACTGTCATCGTCTTTGAAACGAATGTCGGAAACATCGAACTGACCCTCTTCCCCGAAGTAGCGCCCAAGACCTGTGAAAACTTCATTGGTCTAGTGAATCAGCACTATTACGATGGAATCATCTTTCACCGCGTCATCAAGAACTTCATGCTGCAAGGCGGCGACCCCACGGGTACCGGCACAGGCGGCCAGTCGATTTGGGGCAAAAACTTTGAGGATGAGTGCAAGTCGAACGTTCGCTTTGACAAACCAGGCCTGCTCGCAATGGCAAACCGAGGGCCAGCGACCAATGGAAGTCAGTTCTTTATCACGACTGTGGCCACTCCGTGGCTCAATATGCGTCACACCATTTTTGGTGAGGTAACGGTGGGGATGGATATCGTGAGGAAAATCGAAGCAGCTCCCACGGGTGCGCAAGACCGTCCTGTCAACGAAGTCAAAATCGTAAAAGCTTACGTGAAGCAATAACCACAGAGCTTGCAGAAAAAAGAAAGGCCGCGTTTCGCGGCCTTTTTTTTTCCCTCAGTGGTTAGAGAAAGAGGTGGGCGGTGAAGAGAAGGGCGAGGATCCACGTGATGGTGTGGACTTCGCGGTAACGGCCAGAGATTGTTTTGACGACGGCGTAGGAGATAAAGCCGTAGGCAAAGCCATTGTAAATGCTGAAGGTGAGGGGAATGGTTGCAAGAGTGATGAAGGCGGGAAGTGCCTCTGTCCAGTTGCGCCAGGTAATTTCCTTTGCCGTGAGGAGCATTGAGAAACCAATGGTGATTAAGGCCGGAGCAGTGGCGAAGAAGGGGATGGAGGAGAGGAGGGGGACAAAGAAAAGGCCGAGAAGACAGGCGCATGCGGCGACGATGGCGGTGAGGCCATGACGGCCGCCCACTTGGATACCGGAGGAAGATTCGAGGGTAAAGGTTTGGGAAGTAGCGCCGAGGAGGGAGGCAAACATGCTTCCGAGGCCATCGGGGATGACGATTCGGTCGAGCCGCTCGATGTGGCCTTGTTTGTCGATTTTGTTAGCGAGGCGCGAGAGGGCCGTGAGGGAGCCGCTCGAGTCAAAAAGAGAGATGAGGAGGACCGAGAGGAGCACCGTCCATAGTTTGGGGTGTAGAGGTGCGAGGAGATCGAGCTGGAGGAAAGAAGGAGCTGGACTCGGTGGCCAAGCGGCAAAGCCCTTCCACGAGGTAAGGCCGAGCAATAATCCGAAGAGCCAGCAGGCGAGGATCGAGAAGAGAAATGCGCTGGAGACGTGGCGCCGTTGCAAGAGCCAGAGAAAGAGGAGGCCAAAAGCGACGATGCCTGTCGCAGGGGTGAGTGCATGGTCGAGGTGAAGTGCAGGCTCTGGCGAGAGAAGGCCGAGGTTTTTAAGTGCAATGCAAATGAGGAAAAGCCCAATGCCACCGATCGCAGAGAATTTTAGGACGGGAGGTAAGTGGCGGAGGATTTTTTGCCGTAGCTTGAAGGCGCTCAAGAGAAAGACGATGAATCCTGCCCAAAACACAATCCCGAGCGCTTGCATCGGCAAGACTCCTTGCATCGGAATGGCTGTGAAGACGAGATACGAGACGACACTAATGCCAGAGGCGAGGACAGCGGGGAAATCGGCGTAAAAAGCGAGAAAGAGGGTGCTGACGAAAAGCGAGAGAATCATTGCGACGAGCGTGGCGCCGAAGTCAAATCCCCCTTCGCTCATTAGCTGGGGATAGAGAAGAAGGAGATAGGCGAGGGTGAAAAAAGTCGAAAGACCGGCGAGGAATTCTTTCCGCATCCTTTCTTAGATACTACGCGGGCGCTCTATTTTGCAAGAAGGGGAGTTCGCAACATGTTATACCGAAATAACCTGAAGAATCGGAATTTTGGCACAGCCGGCGCCCAGGATTTTCATCAGGCCGAAGGCCGGCGCGCGACGGGGTCCCTATTGTGTAATAGGGACCTCTGAGCGCGGATGGAAAGGCTGGGATGCTGGCGTAGCCAAAAACCGATTCTTCAAGTTGTTTCGGTATAAGGCCTACCCAAAAAGGGGGGCTGTACGTTGTTTAAGAAAGGGTAATGTTTCTCAAGTTGCTTTACTCGGGTGCTGAGGAAAGGATGGTTGACGTCGAGCCAGTTATCGCCATTTTTTCGAACATATACGCGGCAAATGGGGTTGTAGACGTCGACATTTTCTCTCGAGCGCCGCAAAATGTTTTGGACGGCCATTTTTTTCAATGCGCTGTAAGCTGCTGTAGCAGCTCTTTCTTCGGCCAGCCTAGGAATATCGTTCTTCTGAATTAGATTTTTTCTTTCGTCTTCTGAAAGACGGGCGATCGCTTGCTGTCGTAAGTTACGTCGCTCGTCATTTGTTTCCTCAGTGAGAAAGTTAAGGAAGGGTTCTTTGTCTTGGCCTGATCTCCAACCGAGAAGGGTGAGTTCAATCTCGAGTAAGTGGGCATTCTGTTCATCGAGAGTTTCTAATGCCGCTGTCTCGAAACGCTTCTTGAGTGTTTTAACGCCTTGGATATCGATAAAGCGTTGGATCAATCGCTCTGAAAAAACGTAAATTCCGATGTCGATTAAAAGGAGAGTCAATCCCCCCATCCAGCCGACGGGCAAGGCGAAGATGGAAAAGAGAGCGACGATAAATATGACTTTGACAGCCACACGGAGGAGAGCGTAGTTAGCAGAAATATTGGCGAGCTGGCGAGTGATAAAAAAGCGGGTTTCATCATCGGTGAAAAAATAAGGATTCTTGCTTAATATCTTATTGTCCGTCTCTGTGGATTCTAAAAAGCGGGCTTTGTAGGCATGTTGCTCGTTCTTGATCTTCGCTATATTTCTAGCAAAAGAGGAGGGGTCATCAACGTAGGGGTTTTTTCTCAAGATAGATTCTATATCTCCCCTTTCTTCTCTCATTCCTGGACGATAAATGCGGTGGTAAGGGATGATCAGCGCAGGGTCAGTAAAGGAGAACGAACCTCCGCAGCTCGATAATGCATGATAATCAGAGGTGTAAGTGCCGACATCGCGCCATAGGCCAGAGGCTTTTCTCAGCGCTTCGACTTCATCGAGAACTTTTTGGCGATAAGAAGTGTCTCCATAGCGGCCAATCTGATTTCCATCGGTAGCGCGGAAGGCGGTGTAGTTCGAAAAATAGGCGGCGAGCGAGGGCAAGAAAAAAGAGGCGAGGTTGCGGATTGGATCAACTGTGATGGCCGCGATCGCTCGCACGATCTCTTCCATGTGCTCTGACTCAAGCTCGCAGCAGGCTCGTCGCCGAGCCTGTTGAGGCTCCCGTTGGTGCTGGAGATGTGGAAGGGGGAAGAGGCTAGCCTGGCCGCCTAGATTTCTTCTGGCTCGGATCTCAATATCACTCATAAGGGCTACAATTATAGTCTTTTTTCCTCTAGATTGCAAGAGAGAGTAAGTACTTGACTTATAAGTGGCAAAAGGAAAATATTTGCTTGCTTAACAGGAGTAAATTCCCTATGGAATCTGTGAATGTCGATGCTCTTTCAATTTTGGTTGCAACGGTCCTCTACATGGCTATAAACTTTTTTTGGTTTTCGAAATGGCTATTTGGAAAGGCTTGGTTAGAACTCTCGAAGGTCACCAAGAAGGACATGCGAGCCAATAAGTTGGCAATGGTGTGGGGATTTTTGGTCGCTTTGGTCATCGCTTACTTCATCGCCTTTTTTGAATCGGCGCTCTACGTTTCGAATGCGATGGATGGGATGTTCATGGGGTTTTGCGTCTGGCTTGGCTTTGTCGCTACGACGCAAGTATCGTCGGTCATTTGGGGGAAAAAACCATTCAAGCTCTTCATCATTGAGGCGGGAGCTAAGCTAGTCTCATTTCTCGCTATGAGCGGAGTCATCGGCGCATAATGAAGCGAGAACCAAAGGTTTTGATCATTACTTCTTCAGGGGGAGGGGGGTTGCTGCAGGCGGCCCACGCGAAAGAGCAGGAAGTAAAGATGCAGTCACCTCATGCTTACGTGATTCGGCGCGATGTGATGAAAGATTGGGTGTGGAGGCCGTTTGGCAAGTGGTGTGTCTCGATGTACAACGGCGCGCAACTCAGCGGCAATGTCCGCGTCCAGAGCTTTTTCTGGGTGGTTTATCCATTGGCTGATTATATCTTTTGGCTTCCGATGTTCTTCTACTCTCTCTACACACTGTTCAAAGAGGACATCGACCGGGTCATTGACACACAGGTGATGGGGACGTCAGCTCTTTTAAAGGCGCTCCGCTTCTTCAATCGAAAGACGAAGAAATCGATCCAACTCGAAAAAGTGCTTGTCGATTTCCCGACGAAAAAGGCGAGGCACTATTTTTACTCGATCAAGGCGCTGAGCAAGAAAGATCGGAGCTTGCTCAAGGTCATCACTGTTGCTCCTCTGTTGGAAAATGGGGAGACGGAAGAAGAATTTTGGCGCAAAAACTGCAATATCACTCGTCGTGAATTGCAATATGAGTATTACTTTGTGCGCCAGTCATTTCGAAAATTTCAACACTTAGAGAGGAAGGAAGACCCCTTCTTTCTCCGGACCCGTTTTCAAAGCGAAGAAGAGCTTGAGCTAATTCAAAAATGTTTGCAGCGAGGATCTCTCTTTTGGGAGGTGGAGGAAGATCGGGTCGAATTCGTCGTCGGGCCCAACGATCTTCTCTTTACTCTCCTTTTAGGATCTCAGCCGGCCAATGATGCGACCTTCAAGTATGTGAAGCAGTTTCTAGAGATTGCGAAGGAATGCGACTCTGACCGAAAAGTGCATCTTTTTGTTTTCTGTGCGGCTCATGAGGCGAAAAAAATCTCGCTTCTCCGCCGAGTGTCTGACTATATCGAGGGGATGAGAGACTATCCTGCGTGGTTCACGGTCGTCCCAATGTCGTTTCAGTCGGACGATGTGATTGCCCCACTTTTCTTCCGCAGCGATATGACCTGTACCCGCTCAGGAGGGCATACAGCCATGGAACTGCTCTGTACATCAAGAGGAGAAATTTGGATTCACTCAGAAGCTAGAAAACAGGATGGAGAGCTGACAGAAGAAGAACTTCTCGCTGGTATCCCCGGATGGGAGTCGGCCAACGCCGTCTATCTCCAGCAAGTGAGAGGGGCGAAGGTGGTTACGCCGGAGACGTTTGCTCCGTTGGCTCTGCAGTTGATGCAACAACGATCAAATGTTCAACCAGTCCGCGCCAGTTGCTCGTCTTGACAAAGGGACCGATCTGACCGGGCGTCGAACGTACCTGTTTGGAAAACCACTCGAGATGGATTGTGAGCGTTGCTTGGTGGAGTGTCATTCCTTTATCAATGCCATTGATGAAGTTATAACGCTTAATCCAGTCGTTAAAAATTTTGGGCATCTCTTTTTTGAGCTCGGTTCCAAAGATAGTTCCTAGGAAGTGGAAAGGGTGGAGATCTTCGATCTTTTTTTCCAATCCGCTCATCAGTTCCCGTTGTTTTGCCAGTTCCCAATACGAACTCGTCCCGATTTTTGTGATCAGATCATGGATGGCTTTCTTCTGATCGTCAGAAACTTCAGGTTCTGAAAAGGAGACTCGTTTAGGAGGGTGAAGAGGGGGGGTGGGGCGGGGATTTGAAAGACTGCTCCGTCGAGGTCCAGGAGGAAGGGGAATGGTAATGGGAGTAGGTGGTTCAGGAGGTTCGGGAATCGAGACGGGTTCTAAAAAACCTGTCGAGAGGGGGACGAAGGCCCTTTTTTTTCGGCAGGAATAAGCAGCATAGCAGCCGATTACGAGGAGCAGGGTGCTGCCGAAAACTTGCGCGGTGCGTTTCCACAAGGGATTAATGGAAGGAGGTTGAACGTTGTTCCAATCATCCCAATCAGAAGGGTCAAAAGAAGAATCGTCAACCGTGCAATCGCTCATGAGCCTATCAAGTGTACAATGAGGTATCGGACCAAGTTTTCCCAATCCCTTGCTGCGATGTAAGGTCGCAATCCATCTGCAGAGACGTCGAGCTCTTTGGCAAATGAAGAGATGTACTGGTCGAGTTTTCCCTTGTCTGCTTCGACATTCAATCGAGGAGCCAGCCCTTTCATAAAACCAGAGCGTTTAAAGTAATCCTCGAAGATATCGGGCATGCAACCTCGCAAGTAATCGTTGAGAAAGATCGTCGAGAGGAATTTCAACGGGTGAAGGTGTTCGATTTTAGCGCCGAGTTCATTGAGGTGATTTTCTTTGATGTAGAGAGTGATTTTACTGCTTTGCGCCACGGTCGAAATGATTTCAAAAACTAGGCTTTTGTCTAGTTCTGTGCATTCGAGTTGATGGTAGGGAACATACCCTCTGCTCGGCGGAATTTTTACAATTTGCGCAAGGAGCGCAAAGCGAGGCTGCACAACAACATAAGCTGCTGGCGGGGTGTGTGCGTGTTGCATATTTCCTCCAATAAAGCGATCAGTGTACGGAGGACAAAATTTATTTACAATCTTCACATAGCAGGTTCATCATTGTATTCTTTTTTGGAAATGGACAAAGCAGTTTTGAGAGTTGGCTCAAAAGACTGATTTTTTTTCTAGCGAGAATGGCTATTTTTTCTAGAGGAAGAAATAATTTTTTTTTATAAGCAAGGGAATGGGCTATCGCTCTTTTTTTTATCCTTTGGACGACGAAAAACTCGGCCCTTTAGGGCCGAGATGTAAGTCGCCCCGGCGTTAATTCTGTGGAGCATTCTGGTTCTCAATGTATTGGCGAACCACTGATATCGGAGCTCCTCCGCAAGATCCAGCAAAATAGCT
>JAGWKU010000056.1 GCA_028873375.1 Verrucomicrobiota bacterium | reverse complement strand
CCGCCCTTTTGAGGCCATTTACGTCCATTCTCCTCAGTCGGCCCGCTTGGGCCGACCTCGTCAAATGGACCGTGGTGGCTTTGCCACCACTCGCAAATGGCCTCAAAATCATCGATTTTCCCGGGCAAAGCAGTTTTGCAACTGCCTCATTCCTTTAAAGTATTGACTTTCGCGCGCGCGTGAAGTATCTCGAGGCTATGCAGTGGCATTACCTCTTTGCGCTTCTACCTGTTTGCCTATTCGCTGACGCCGCCTTGGAATCGGAATCGATGCTCTATCGCGCCGATCAACTCGCGAAACGGTATGCCTCCTTCATCGCAAAAGCACCGCCTCCTGCAAAAACACCTCAGCCAGACGCCATGCTCCTCACCGCTTCGAACTGGCTGACGATCGACTTGGAAAAATTAAATCCGCAGGGAGTCTCTGCCTTTGCTTCACTCAATCAAGTCAAGCTATGGGAACTGATCGCCGAAATGGGCTTCGAGGCAGTGGAACTGCGCCACTTGAAAAGCGGAGAGGAGGGGCTCTTGACCCTCGATCTCAATCCTGCCTGGGGTGCGCCCGCCGAATACGCACAGCTATTCGATCAAGCGTCGAAGCGAGAGATCGAACTGGTCGGTGGAATCGTGGGGAGCGCAACAGAAAAAGGGACCGACTTTGCCCTCGCCCTGAAAAATGTGGGCTCCTATCCAGGTCTCTATTCGCTGATTGAAATCGACCCGGGTGATTGGGCCATGTTGCCCAAATCAGTTCCCAACACACTCTCAGTCAATGTGCCGTGGCTGACGCTGCAGGCGCTGCGTAAAAAAGGGTATGTCCCGAAAGATTTTACGCCCTACGTGAAAGAGAGCAGTTGGAATGCAACGGGGCCGATCCTCTGCGCAGATCGGAAGACACGTCGATGGCTCTACTTGCGCAATACAGAGGGATTTCCCAAGCTCGATTGGCTCCATCCTTCGTTTGCCAGCGAACGGCTCGCTGCAGGCGATGTCATTCACAGCCTCTTTCAACTGGGGCAACGCTTTTTCTTTCTCGGTCAATACTTACCGCCCAATGCAAAAGAGACGATGAGCCTCACGGTGCGAAAGCTCGGCGGATTTTCAGCCTCGTTTGTCGAGGGAGGCGTGTCGGCTTTTGCCCAGCCAGCGTCTGATCTCCTCTACGACCATCTCACTCCGATGGCAACGCTCCATGCGCTCCTCGCGCAGGATGCCGAAGCGCTCCGCCTCTTGTATCGTCTGATGTTGGAAGAGGGGGTGCAGCCGAAAACGCTGATCCATCCGCTCGAGCCATTTGGGAGAACGCCTCGCGAGTGGACCGAATTTTTAGCTAACCCACAGAAAAAATATTTCTACTTCGAGGAATTGACGACGGGAGAGGCGCTGCGCCAGAGACTTCTCCGCGAAGATATCGACCTCCTAAAGGGAAAACTCACTGGAAATGAAGTCACCGCTTCTGCGTGGAGAGAAGTGTGCACTGCAGTGGCTGACGGGGTCAATCTCCAGAAAAAATACCAGCAAGTGTTGGAACTTCACTTACTCCTCGCTAAATTTTTCGCGTGGCAGCCGGGAGCTTTTTTAATTAGCGCTGAGGATCTCCTCGGTTCTTCTTCCTTCTGCGATTTGATGAATCCTCCTTGCGATACTCTCTATGCACCTCTCCCCGTTCAGATGAACGATCCCCGCTCCTTTGCCTCGCAATTGAAGGCCATTCTCCGGGTGCGCCGCGAACAAAATTTCGAGCGAGCCGAGCTCCTCGACGTCCCTCTCGTGAAGAGCCGAGGCCTTCTCGTGCTCCGGTATCGATTGCCCGTCACCCGTCTCCACGCCCTACTCGCAATCAATTTCGATCGACAGAGAGCTGAAGAGACCTTCGACGATCCGCAGTATGTTCGCACCACCGCGATTGACCTTTCCACACAACTGGCCGAGGAAAAATTTTTCAATTCCTCGCTTTTTGAGCTGAAAGTTGATTCGCTCTCTGCTAAATTGATCTTGTTTCAGCCAAGTAGTTACTAAGATGTGAATTACCCCGCCCTAAAGGACCGGGTTTCCGGAGACCTGATGAAGTTTGCAGTCGTGTGCGCCGGGGGGATTGGCGATGCCCTGTTGATGCAAATTGCATCCCATCATTTGCAGAAACTGCAAGTGGACGTTACCACCTTTTCCAATCATTTACCCGCGCTGCACGAGTGGTTCCCCAAATTTCATTTTACGCCACAACCCTCCATTGATCAAATCGAAGAGCTTTTTGCCCCGTTTGATGCGATCGTTCTCCAGCACGATAATACACCCAAGGCCAAACGAATCCGATCTCTTCCAAAACCGGTCTACACACTCTATGGCTCCCACCTCATCTCGAAGCATGGTCCCTTACGACCTCACCTCGATGTGAAGTTCGATCCCGAACTTTCAATGGCCGACAACATCCGAGTGGCCGCTCAAACCCTTTTCCCCGCTAGAGCCACCCTCGTAAATGGCTTTACCCCACTTTCCGGTCTGGTCCATCGGCGCCATGCCCGTCGCATCGCCATCCATCCCACAAGCACCCTTCCCGCCAAAAACTGGCTTAAAGCCTCCTTTCTAGAATTGAGAGACAAGCTCGCTAAAGAAGGGTGGGACCCCGTCTTTGTCGCCCCCCCAGAAGAAGCCCAAGAATGGGGCAGTCCCCTTTTTCCAACCCTTTCAGAATTAGCCGCGTTTCTCTACGAATCGGCCTTTTTCATCGGCAACGACTCAGGTCCCGGTCACCTCGCCTCAAACGGAGGAATTCCCACCCTCACGATCGGCCCCAGTCTGGCCCACTTAACCCTTTGGCGCCCAGGATGGCACCCGGGGGTTATCGTCCATCCTCCTCGATGGGCTCACCAATTTAAACTAGCAAAGGAGAATTGGAGATTTTTTATTTCAGTAAACCATATTATTAAACAGTTTAAGAAACTAACTGCTATTAAATAGTTAGTTCACTAGAATTATTAATGAGGCTTATATGAAAGATTTACCCCATCATATCAAAAAATTGAACCGCCAGATCATGCGTTCCCTGAACCGCGAACTGATGGATGAAGAAGCCTTCGAAAATCCTCCTCCCCGCAAACAAACCGAGAGGCAGGTCAAAAAACAGGCCAAGGCCCGAGCTCGTAAAGAAAAGCTCTCTCGGCCGCCTACCCACCCTACTCCTGAAGAGAGGAATCGCCAGATGAAACACCGGGTCCCCGTCTTTGACTCCTTGAATCATCCCAAGCCTAAAGTAGGCGCACGTCCGACCCATAAAAAAACACCTCGGATTTAACGTCGTAAAGTGCTAAAATGGAGCGGATGAACCCCGCCCTAAAGGACGGGGAATGATTTGGGAGGAGTTTCGAACTCCTCCCAAATTTGAATGTGAATTACCCGGCCCTAAAGGACCGGGTTTCCAGAGACCTGATGAAACCCCTCCGCATCGCACAAATTTCCGACTTTCATGTGACCCACTTGACGTGGAACCCGCTCCGCCTATTTTCCAAGCGGATCCTCGGCAATCTCAATTGGGTTTTCCATCGAAGAAACCGTTTCTCCGAAGAACCTCTTCGGGCCCTCATTCCACTTCTCCCAAAGCTCGAACTCGATTGGATTTTTCTCGGGGGCGATCTCACCACAACCTCCCTTCCCGAAGAATTTGCCAAAGCCAAAGCAATCGTCAATCAATTCCCCGCCCCTTGCATCGCCGTCCCCGGCAACCACGACCACTATACCTATCCCGCTTACTACCAAAAACGGTTCTACCGCTCCTTTGCCAACCCTACTCCAGATTCCCCCTTCCGCCTCGCTGAGCACGGCGTTGAAGCACATCGACTCAATTCTAGTTACTGGCTCGTTGCACTCGATACAGCGCTCGCGACTAACCTTTACTCCTCGCGCGGCCTCTTTTCCGAGCAGCAAGAAGCTTCACTTCGACAACTCCTCACCTCTCTTCCTCCGAATGCCTCAATCCTCCTCCTCAATCACTACCCATTTTTCCAAAATGATGTCCGGCGTCACAGCCTCAAAGGCGGAGAAAAGCTCGAAGCCCTGATCCGTAAAGAGCCCCGCATCAAAGCCTACCTCCACGGCCACAGCCATCGACACACCATCGCCGATCTCCAACCAAGTGGCCTGCCCCTCCTCCTCGACAGCGGCTCTGCTGCCGACCAAGAAATTGGGACGTGGAATCTCCTCACTCTCGATGACGAAAAAATCCAAATCGATCTCTATCGTTGGAATGGTCAGTGGAGGCTCTCTTCCTCTGAACAAATTTTCTGGCAAAGAAAATCTTGATCCGAATTTAATCTTTTCCTATCCTTTTCAGATAATAAAGAGCCTCTGCATGCGAAGAGCTTCCGATCCGAATGAATACAAATACGAACGTGCCTGGAATGTTTATAACTACGAATCGCAACTATGGAGTTTAAGCAACTGCATCACAGAGTTAGAAAAAAAGTTGAGAGAAAGAAGACAGCTTTATCCCAACGAGAAAGATTTCTTCGGCGAGCAAATACAGCAATGTTTAAGGAGACTTATTTTCTTAAGAGAGGAATCTCCTCCTCTTTATAAGAAAGAAGATGAGAATGCTTCTCAGTTGCAAAACCGAATCCGTCGCCTTTCGAATCAAGTCAATCCACCTCCTTTTTCTGCCGTCGATTGTTTCGCCATTTGCCTTCTTCCATTCGCGCTCCTCATCGGCTGCTGCCGCGCCCGTCCCAAGCAAGAAGATCTTTCTGAAGACTTCGCATAACCACTGAGAGGGAAAGAAACAAGCCGCGAAGAGAAAAGAAAAATATTTGCCTCTAGCTTGATTTCATTTATGATCGGGATATGCCGATAAAGACACTAGAGCCAAATCTTCTCCAGCGAGTCGAAGCATGGCTCAAGGGCCCGTTCGATGAAGCGACGAAGAGAGAAATTCAGCGCCTCATGGAGAGTGATCCGCAAGGCCTCTCCGACGCCTTCTTCAAAGATCTGTCGTTTGGCACGGGCGGCATGCGAGGCCTCATGGGCGTCGGGCCCAATCGGATGAATGTCTATACGATCCGCGCAGCCACTCAGGGGCTTGCCAACTACTTGAACAAGCAGCCGAAACCCGAAGAGGGGCGCCATACCGTTTTTATTGGCTACGATGTGAGGCACCACTCGAAAGAATTTGCGAGCGAAGCCGCACGCGTGCTCGCTGCCAATGAAATCCGCGTCCTTTTAACGAGTGATATTTGTCCGACGCCGCTCGTCTCTTATGGCTGTCGCCATTACGGCTGTAGCGCCGCGATCATGATCACCGCTTCACACAATCCGCCCGCTTATAACGGCTATAAAGTCTACTGGGGAGATGGGGGACAGGTCGTCCCTCCCCATGATATCGGCATCATCGAAGAGGTGCGTCAAGTAGCGACTCACGCTCCGATTTCTCTCGCCCCCGCTGACTCACCTCTCATTGAAACGATCGAACAAGAGATCGATGAAGATTATCTCACTGAACTCGTCAAACTACAGCTCCATCCAGAAATTGCCTCGGACGAACTTAACCTCCTCTACACGCCGCTCCACGGCACTGGCATTCGGATCATCCCGCAAGCGCTCGCAAGCTGGGGCTATCACCATCTCCACCTCATCGAAGAACAAAAAGATCCCGACCCCAATTTTTCCAACGCCCCCTCTCCCAATCCAGAAGAGCAAAAAGCGCTGGAAATTGGCATGGCTATCCTCCGAAAAACCAACGCAGACCTCCTCATCGCTACCGATCCCGATGCAGACCGGATGGGGCTAGTCGCCCTCGACAAAGGACACCCCTTTCGCTTTACCGGCAACCAAATTGCATGCCTCTCTCTTTTCCACATCTGCAATACGCTGGCCACTCGGGGAATACTCCCTTCCAATGCAGCCTTCATCAAAACCATCGTCACCACCGAACTTTTCCGCGCCATTGCCGAGAGCTTTGGCGGCCTTTGCATCGACGTCCTCACTGGGTTCAAATACATTGGAGAGCAGATCACACTTTGGGAAAAAAGCTTTGACGCCAATCAATTCATCTATGGCGCCGAGGAATCATACGGCTATCTCTTCGGCACGATGGTCCGCGATAAAGACGCCATCAACGCCGCCTGTCTCATCGCCGAAGCTGCCATGCTCGCGAAAAAGCAAGGGCTCACCCTCGTCGACCGGCTCTATCAGCTCTATGAAAAATTCGGCATCTACCGCGAAGCGGTGGCCAATCTCGCCTTCGCAGAAAGTGCTGCAGGCCTTGCAAACATGCAAGAGCTTATGAAACAGCTCCGCCAAAATCCCCCCGCCTCCATCGGCGGACAACTCATCGTCGCTTTCGAGGATTACCAAACGGGTCTCTCTCGCGATCTGCAACACCACACGGAAAAACGGCTTTCGCTCCCCTCTTCCGATGTCCTTTGTTTCTGGTTCGCCGATTGGAGCAAACTCGTCATCCGCCCCTCCGGCACAGAGCCCAAAATCAAAATCTATGCTGAAGTAATCGAGAAACACGCAGATCCTATCGAACATGCTATCCACCGCGCCGATGGCAAACTCCAACATCTCCTCACTTCTTTCCAAGGATTGTTGAAATGACCTTTCGCCTCGCTCTCGTCACGGGAGCTACCGGCGGCCTCGGCTCTGCCCTCTCTGACCTCCTCGCCAAAGAAAATATCCCCCTTCTCCTCACCGGCCGCGATCCTGAAAAACTCAATGTCCTCGCTCGTCAATACAACGCCCAGGCGATCGTCTGCGACCTTCGTAATCGCGCTCCCCTCATCGCAGCCATCCACACACACTCTCCCGACCTCATCATCAACAACGCTGGCTTTGCCCATTACGGCGATGCCCTCTCTCGCCCTACCAAAGACCAATGTGAAGCCTCCTCTTTCTCTGAGCCTCTGGGGTGAATTTTTTTTAAGAAACTTGTAGATTAAGCCAATAGCGCGTGTGACGGAGCTCACCTGTCTTGAAGAGAGCCCCCTTGTCGACTAAATCAGTCAAATCACGCGTCGCAGTAGCACGGGGAGCTTTTGTGATGGCAATGTACTTCTCGGCCGTGAGCCCGCCTTGAAATCCATCAGGGCCTTCAGCAAATAGTCGGAGCAATACTTTCTCTTGACGGGGGTTGAGGTGTCCCGCAAGGACAGTCAACATCTTTGATTTCTCGAGGATAAAATAGAGCAGTTTCATCGCATCAGCATGCGCTTGGACAATGATTTGAGCAAAAAATTCCACCCACTGTTGAACTTCCAGAGTTCGATTGCACCGTTCTAGCGCTGCGTAATATTCTTTTTTCCGTTTTTCTAAAAGCTTCGAGATGGCAATGAGAACAGGCCGTCCCACTCCTTGTGAAAGGGCCTTCTCGGCCACCACTCGACCGATTCTTCCATTGCCATCTTCAAAAGGATGGATGTTTTCAAAGTAGAGATGGGCGATCGCTGCTCGTTCCAAAACAGAGAGAGAGTTGCGACTGGAATTGAACCATTCGATGAAACGAGTCATTTCAGAAAAGACTTTGGAAGAAGGAGGAGCTTCAAAGAAAACGCGTGGCGAATCATAGCGATGAGAAACAATCTGCATCGGTTCAGGATGAGTGCGGTATCTTCCTACCTCAGCAAGGTTCGAAGCGTGCTGAAAGAGCATGGAATGCCACTTCCCCAGCATTTCATGGGTCAGCGGTTCATCAAAAGAATCGTAGACATCGCACAGGAGATTAGCCATCCCTGACTCTTTTTCAGTTCCCTTTTTTTGAGCCCGCGTTTGGATTCCAAAATGGTGCTGGATAGAGGATTGGAGACTTTCTCGGTCAAGAGTTTCCCCCTCGATCCGAGAACTCTCTACCCCCTCAGCGCTGAGAATTTCGACGATAAAACGGTGGTACTCCTTCACCTCAATCGTCTTCAGATAGGCAAATTCACTTCCCGCGCCCACCAGAAACTGTCGTTCTAGAGGACACAGCAGCACAGGGTTATAGTGAAAAGTGGGCCACTCGGGCAATTCCCAGTTCCAAGGCATGAGTTATAGAGCTCCTTTCTATAACTCACAATTGTAGCATAAAATGAGTTATAGAAACAGGACTATAGCTAACTATTTGATAGTAAGACAGTTATAAAGACGTCTTTTCCAGGCAACATCCTTGAAAGAAAGATATTTTTTTCTCTGTGAAGCCTCCTCTTTCTCTCTAGTCTCTGTGGTGAATCTTTTTTCTGTGATGAATCTCTTTTAAGAAGCTTGCTTAACTAGGGCCAAGCTTTTCCCGTTTTGGATACTTGATCCGGACGTGTTGAGCTAGGAGGAGCGACTTGACGAGAGTGCGCTTCACCTTGGCAAGCTCTTCGAAGGTGAGCTGGCAATCGTCGAATTGATTTTCCTCGGCCTTTTCGACCACGAGACGATCAACGAGGGCTGTGAGCGCCGATTCGTTGGCTTCATCCATCGAGCGGGAAGCCGCTTCGACCGTATCACAAATCATGATGATCGCAGACTCTTTCGTGCGAGGTCGTGGGCCCGGGTAACGGAAGGCTTGAGTTTCTGCTTCATCGAGCTTCCCACCTTTCAACTCGAGTTGCTTGCGGTAGAAGTAATAGACGATCGTCGTGCCGTGGTGCTCGCGGATGATGTCGATGAACGATTCAGGCAGATGGTACTTACGGGCAAGCACCTCGCCGTCGGTGACGTGAGAGATGATCACCTGAGCCGATTCGAGTGGCGTGAGGAGTTGATGGATATTGACCTGCGTCTGCTGATTTTCGGTGTAAAATTGCGGATTGAGAATCTTACCGATGTCATGATAGAGAGTCGCTACACGGCAGAAAAGGCCATTGGCACTGATCGATTGAGCACAAGCTTCGGCTAGATTGGCGAGGACAAGAGTATGTTGGTAGGTGCCGGGCACTTCCATCGCAAGGCGATGGAGTAGCTCATTGGTCGGATCCATGTATTCCATCAGCGTCATGTCCGTGAGAACGCCAAAAATTGATTCGAGCGCTGGTAAAAGGCCGACGACGAGAACCGCCGTGAGGAGCAAAAAGGCGAGCGAAGAAGAGATGTCGAGGGCAAGCGAAGTGCTCCACGGCTGTCCCACACTGAGCGAATAGGCATAGAGAACGGGGATGGCCGAAAGCCACGATTTGAGGCACACAGTGAAGACCTCTTTCCGCTTGCGGAGCCCTTTCGTACTGATGATGACAACGATCGAAGTGACAAGGTTTAGGACGAGGAAGCGGCTGTGGTCGACCGCAAGGCTCACTGAGAGGATGATCGAGAGAAATGTCGCTGCAAAGAGAGCTGCTCTAGGCGACAAAAGAATACAAATGAGGATGGTCGCAAAAGGCGCCACGATCGGATAACGAACCCCTTCAATGACGCTGGAAGTGCTCTTGAGCAAGACGTATTCGGTTAGCTTCGCAAAGCAAAGAGTTAAGATGACGATGCAGACGAAGAGAGAGATTTGGCGCAGTGAGCGGATAAAGATCGGCTGGCTGATCCGGAAATAAAGAGCGCTGATTGAGACGAAGATGATGGAGAGGACAAGGCTTGCAATGATCGTCAATGGATCCTCGAGATTGCGACTATCGGAGATCGTTTGCTTCATCGCCTGCATCATTGCCAAATGACGCGAGGAGATCCGCTCACCCTGATCGATGATGCGAGTCCCCGCTTGGACGCGGGTCATCTTTTCGGGGACGGTACGACCCACTTGCGCCCGGAGCGAGCGGACCAGCGCTGCGTCTTCGACCAAACTCCACTCTTGCTTTTGAAACGCCCCCACGCACAAGGCAATCGCATCGGCATGAAACGAGCTGCTCTGCGCTGTGGTGACTGAAACCCGACGCCAAAATTCGTCGGGCAACTGGAGCGGCTTATCGATCGACGGAGGAACAAACTCATAAAACGAAGTATCGGGGAGAACGAGCTCTTTGATCTTTTGAATCGTCCGCGGATCGGTGAAACGAGCCTCTAAGAGAAGCGTTTCCAATTCATCGGCGATTTTGTACATCTCTTCAAACGTGCTGGAGGGCGCTAGCGTGCGCCAACCTTGATCGCGGATCAGATAATTTTCAAGCTGGTAGCGAGCGTCTCGGATTTCCTTGTCATCGATGTGGTAAATGACACCCACATCTTGCATCGCCTGCTGCTTTAGAATGATCGTTGTTTCGTAATCGGGAAATTCAAAATCGACCTGCGCAACGACATACCGTGGCGCCGTACTATTGAGCTCCAGAATTTCAACACGGATTTCTCGAAAGTGGAGAAAAAGGGCAAGAGCCCCAATGCAGACGACCCCCGCGACAATTCGCCAGCCCCGTTGATTAGAGGCAAGCCACCCTCGCAGGCCCCTTAGCCATTGATCATCCATATCTTGCATTCTAGCAAATCGGTCTCTATTTTGTCCTACGACGAAAACGGACAAATGATTACAATCAAAACTTATGACTCAAAAGTACCAAGTTCTCGCTCGGAGATACCGTCCTCAAACCTTTGCCGACGTCGTTGGGCAAGGGCCCATTTTGCAGACGCTTAAAAATGCATTGAAGCGGGGCTTTATTGCCCACGCCTATCTCTTTGCAGGATCGCGCGGAGTGGGAAAAACGACGCTGGCCCGCCTTTTTGCGAAAGCTCTCAACTGCGCCTCTCCTTCTCCGGATGGCGAACCGTGCAACCAATGCCCCTCTTGCCACGACATCTCTTCAGGCCAATCGCTCGATGTCATCGAGATCGACGGTGCCTCCAACCGCGGCATTGACGATATCCGGCAGATCAATGAAACGGTCGCTTTCGCCCCCAGCCACGGCAAATATAAAATCTACATCATCGACGAAGTGCACATGTTGACAAAGGAGGCCTTTAACGCCCTCCTCAAAACACTCGAAGAGCCCCCTGAAAAGGCCAAATTCTTCTTCGCCACGACCGAGCCACACAAAGTCCTCCCCACCATCATCAGCCGCTGCCAACGCTTCGACCTTGGCCGCCTTCTCCCCTCGCAAATCGCCGCCAAACTCGCCTCGATCGCCCAAGACCTCCAGCGCACCGTCGAACCTGACGCCCTCCATCTTCTCTCCCATTACGCCGACGGCTCGCTCCGCGACGCCGAATCGCTCTTCGATCAAATCCTCTGCTTCTCCGATGGCCCCATCACTGCCGCTGACATCCAGCATGCGCTTGGCCTCGCCCCGCAAGAATTTTTCTTTGCCCTCGACCAAGCCTTTGCCGACAGCCGCTTTTCCTTTGCCTTTGAGCTCGCCCAGCAACTCTTCCAATCTGGCAAAGACTTTCATCACTTCCTCGAGCAACTCATCGAGCACTACCGCCACCTCACCCTCTGCAAAACCCTCGGCGAATCGGCCCTCTCCTTCCCGCCCGAACAAACTGCTCGCTACGCCACCTCTGCCCGTTATTATACCCAACCTCAATGCCTCGCCATCCTCGACCTCCTCCTTAAAGCCGAGCCCCAACTCGCCAAAAGTGCCTCCCCCCGCACCGCCCTTGAGCTCACCCTCCTTCAAATTCTCCGCCTCAAACACCGGATCCCCGTCGAAGCCCTCGTCCGCCGCCTCTCCGACCTCGAGGATTCCCTCCGCACCGCCATCCCCCC
>JAGWKU010000055.1 GCA_028873375.1 Verrucomicrobiota bacterium | reverse complement strand
AAATTCCCTCTCTCGTCTTAGTACCAGTACCCTTCCCCCTCTCAAAAGAAGCCTGTCCACGTCCCGATAGCGATGTGGGAGGGATTTCCGCCTTTCCCCGTCCCTCCCCACCGGCCAATGATGGCTTGACTAGGGAAAACTCGTCTCCTCATCTTCGCCTATTAAGGGAGACCGCTGCTTTGGCGAGAGGGCTCCGATTAGAGAAGACCTCTATAGCGCAAAAGCTCCGACAGAAGAGGGAGATTAGAATTCATCAGGTCTCCGGAAACCCGGTCCTTTAGGGCCGGGTAATTCACATCCAAATTTGGGAGGAGTTCGAAACTCCTCCCAAATCATTCCCCGTCCTTTAGGGCGGGGTTCATCGAAGAGGGGCCTCGGAAGGGGGACCTTTACAAATTCTATAAGTCGCTAAATCTAAGCTGGTTAACTTTTTGTAACATCTTTTTTTTAGATTGAAAAGAATTCTTTTCTTTTGTTATAATTTATTAAAACTTAACAGAAATAAGGGTGGTTTGTAATGGAATCCATTTCAAAATTATATAATCAACACACTGGAGCAGCCGACTGGCTTGTAGCCCCTTTTCGCGCCTCTGCTGAGAACGTCCAGTGGAACTCCCGAATTGTCCGCAATCTCAATGAGGCGACAGGCCTACCAGCGATTAAAAAACCATATTCGACTGGGGAACGTGTAATAGCGGTTGCTAAAGTGATTTTCCACTTAGTTCTTTCCATTCCCACTTCACCTTTCATGATCATCGGCATGGGCTTTAAGCTTCTCGGTTCTTGCTGCACAAAAAAAGTAACGAATGAGCGGCTGCACGTTCAATGTACTCTTCCCCTCATGAATAACGCACAAATAAATAACTTGATCGTTGTAATGAACTCCGATTTAACTACTGGTCAGGCGAAAGAAGCAGGAGCCCAAATCATCAGCGTCCACCCCCTTACAATTTTGGCTACTATTTTTACAAATCCAGCTTTATCAAAAGACATGCAGGTGATTCATAACAACCTAATTTACCGGACAGTTTTCAATGGCCTAATGAGTAAGGCGATGGATCAACAACAGGAGCCTCTCGAAAAATATATCAACAGTTTTTGTATCCATTTAAATCCAGCTATGAACCCTGAACAAAAAAAACAAATAGAGTCGATGATTCGCAATCAAGCCTGGGCAAATTTGGTTGCATACTTAGTTAGGTCTGGTCGATGATAGATACCCTTTCTCATCTACATCCGGGGACTGATCAATCCCAACACACCCAAGAAGATTAACATGGATTCAATCACCTTACGAGATGTTTGGAATCAAAGCAGTGGGTTGATCGATTTCTTCCCGAAGGGATACGCCTTATCTTTGGATAAAAGCGCTCATCAATTTTGCATGATTTTTACCCGCGAGCGCAATGACCACTCGCGCCTCGCGGCTGTTGCACAAACTGTCGGCTATGCAGCTCTGGTTATTCTGTTGCTCGTTCCCGCCTTTGTGAGCGCAGCGTGCCATGCAGTAGCCTGGGGTTATCGTGCTCTTCACTCTCGCATTTCGCCCTCGCCTTCTCCAGAGTCAAGTCGTGCGTCTTCTCCTGCAGCAACGACAGCAAGCCCTTCACTGAATGATGAGACGAGCCCTGCCTTGGAGAATCACCATCTATCTAGCAATGAATCATCTCCTCGAGGTGCTTCTCCTTCTGAGGAAGAAGATGTGAAAGAAGAAGAGAGTGAAGAAGACAAGCCGCTGGAACTAGAGAAAGATGAGAAAGTTCCTGAGGAAGATGCCCCTTCTCGCGCTACGCTTCCCCCCCTTTCTCCGCGCCCTCCGAAGAGGCTCAAAGTGGATTTCCCTCCTCTTACAGAGGGTCAGGAAAAAAATTTGCACAGTTTGGTCATTGACATAGGGACTAAAGAACCTAAGGAGTTAACAAAAGTTTTTTCAATGTGTAGTATCATCAAGCGGGCTATTTCATTGCGCAATATCCATCCTCTCAATCTTCTTTCTACCCTCTTTGGAACGCCACAACTTAAACAGTACATTCCTGCCATTTGGAAACATCCAGAAAAGCGAAAACATCTTGTAGACAGATCTCTCACTAAATTGGAGGACATGGCTGAGAATGCTGAGAGGGAGCTTTTCCCTTTTGTAGAGGCCTTTTGTCAGAGAATACCCCAAATGGACCAACAAATCATGCGTGGGTTTATTCAACAAAGAAACTGGATGGGCTTTGCTGCGCATTTATTGATTCAATCGGGGTTTGAAGAGCAGCTCAAAGACGTCATTGAGAAGATGCGATGATCCCCCTCTGGAACTGCATCCACTCTGAATATACTACCAGCCGCCTTGCGGCTCCCGCTCGCTGGACGGTAGGGTATGCGAGGATAGGTGCTTTCCTTGTGCGGTATCCCGGGTCTTCTGGGGTAGATAAAGCCGCTGGAGTGGGATTAGCCCTCCTCGGTCTCATTACCAGCATCGTCACGGTTCCTCTGTTTTTGATCGGATTGCTCTTTAAAACGATGTTTTCCTGTTGCTACGATAAGGAAGTCCCCAAGCCCCCTGAAAAAGTCCCTCAATCCCCTTTTCCTGCTTTAAACGCCAGTATACCATCTGAGCCTCCTCGCTTACCCCCTTTAAGCCGTCTTTCTTTTAGAACTATTCATCGCTGGGTTCCTCAGGGCGTCGTCCTCATACCTCCAGGGGTAGGCCTTGGAATCGACGATTCAGGCCTTGAAACACTTTTCCTAAGTCATTAACTATCAATCGATTAATATTATAATTATAATTTGATATTAACTCTCTAATATTGTATAATATTTCTTAACAAAGGATATATTATGCAGCCAATAGATGCAATTGGAGGAGGGGTTAAAACTACCTCTACTTCTCCGACCGCAAAGGACCCGGGAGCTCTGAAGATTCCCGATGCCGTGAAGGCTCTCTTAAAAGAGACCAAGTTCGAACCGGCCAAGCCGGTGCAGGTCGAAGAGCTGCGCCATAAAATCTTACGCGTCCAAGAAGTAAATGACGGCCCCGATTCCAAGCCCAAAAAAGAACAAGCCCTACCCGCCGAAAAGGAATTTCTCTTGTTGGTGCTTTTGATCCTCGTTCAGTTGATCCATCATCTTAGCTTTCTTCTTCAAGAGGCCCAATGGACGTAAATTCCGTGTTGTATTCTACCACAAGGTTCTTGGCTAGACATTGGGAGAGCGCTGTAAAAGGTGCGGATCACAATTGACGAATCCTCCGCAATGTAGACACTTATGGAGGTTTGCTCACTGGTGATCGCTCTTTTAAGACACGGGTAATTGCATTGGCGAAGCTCATGTTCAATTTTGTTTACGGCGGCATCTTCGCTTGCTTGGGAGAAACAAGTTCGAGATATCAAGCACGCATTCGGCAGCATACTTCCTCTGTCGAGCTATCCCTCATCTTATAAAAAGTTCTCTTCTTTCAGAAACCTTCTCTACCAGGATATTTCGGGGGAGAAAAGTTAGGATCTTTCCTTCTTTCTTCGCTCAGTTGAATTACGCCATCGAGGATTCTGCGTCCCCCATCTCCCATCAGTCCCCATCCTACAAGCTGAGAACCTGGAATGGGAATGAATAACACGAGAACTCCCGCGCCCGCTTCAATTGCTCCAACAATGCAGCTGCCAGGGATTTCAACAGCTACCTCGTTTTCCCTCAGTTTCTTGGATGATTCGAGAAATTTCCTTTTTTGACATTGATTGCTTTTCTTTGGGTTAAACCAATTGGAAGAGAGCCATTTGGCAGCCCACGGCCCCAAAAAACGAAACCGAGGGGATTCGGCAGTCAGTTGTTGTGTATCCGGGAAATTTTCGCTTTCTAACACTTCCAAGACCGCAAGAAATGTTTCCTGTCCTTCCTGAGAAAGACTTAGCAAGGAGTAATTTTCTCTTATTTTTTGACAAGCTTCCGATAAAGTTAAAGACAACCGATAGCGTGTGTTTATTTCTTGGAGGAAGGCTTTGAAAAAATCCTGTGCGGTTAAGAGAGGATCTTCAGAATTTGAGAAGAATTGTTGGAGCTCGTCGAACGGAGCTTGATTGAATCGTGTATCATAAGTCTCAAGACGATCTAGAAGACTTTTTGCTAAATGAGAAGTGTCTGAAGAAAGAGAATGCCCTTTTTGCGGGAAGAAGCATAAAAGGATGGCTATTAGCGAAGCCATCCACTGATACTTGCCAATAAGAAAAATGCTCCGCACATCACGAGCCATCGTTTCCTCCGATTATTCGATTTCCAGGCTTTTTGGGAAGTTTCAACACAGCGAAGGAGACCGTATCCCATGAGAGGCGTGAGGATGAGTAATCCAACAAGTTTAATCGAAAAAGTCTTCAACTCTGGCCCCATATTTTCTCCATAAAAATGAAAACTTTAAGGTGGAAAAAGAAAATTGGCAACACAAAAAGATTTGAGCAAATTGAATTTTTTGGCAAAAATGAGAGGCACCTTCAAAGGACCTCGATCATGAATTATGCCGATCTTCAAAAGCTTCTTGGAAAAGAAGCTGAAACGCTTCTCAAACATCAATGCAAAACTGTCACGAAGGACAAGCTCCATCACCCGGGGCCCGATTGGGTCGATCGGATCTTTAGTCCGAGCGATCGAAACATCCGTGTGCTGCGCAACTTGCAGGCGATCTTTGGCCATGGCCGTTT
Source organism: Verrucomicrobiota bacterium (assembly GCA_028873375.1). Lineage (GTDB taxonomy): Bacteria > Chlamydiota > Chlamydiia > Chlamydiales > SM23-39 > CAITMJ01. The sequence goes on along the minus strand of JAGWKU010000055.1, from coordinate 6,978 downwards.
GGCCAATACGGGTTATTTGTCGATCTTGCCCGTTGACCAGGGGATTGAGCATGCGGCGGGAGCCTCTTTCGCGCCGAATCCCGAGTACTTTGACCCGGAAAATATTATCCGATTGGCGATCGAAGGGGGATGCAACGCGGTGGCTACGACCTATGGTGTATTGGGGATGGTGGCTCGTAAGTATGCGCACAAAATTCCGCTCATCTTAAAGTTCAATCACAACGAGCTCCTCTCGTATCCGAATAGCTACGACCAGACCCTCTTTGCGCCCATTCAGCAGGCGTATGAAATGGGGTGTGCGGCGGTCGGCGCAACGATCTACTTTGGCTCGCCTGAGAGCCGAAGACAGATTTGGGAAGTGAGCCAGGCGTTTGCCCAGGCGCATGAGCTGGGAATGGCGACGATTTTGTGGTGCTACCTCCGCAATGGAGCTTTTAAAGCAGACAAGGATTATCACGAGGCAGCCGATTTGACGGGCCAGGCGAATCACTTGGGGGCAACCATTGAGGCTGATATCGTCAAGCAAAAGCTCCCGTTGTGCAACGGCGGATTTAAGGCATTGAAGTTTGGGAAGACGTCTGACAAGGTCTACACGAGCTTGTCTTCCGACCATCCGATCGATCTCACTCGCTACCAGGTGATCAATGGCTACATGGGGAGAGTGGGGCTCATCAACTCAGGCGGCCCTTCAGGAGAAAACGATGTAGTCGAGGCAGCGATGACAGCCGTCATCAATAAGCGCGCTGGTGGCATTGGATTGATCTCCGGGCGCAAGGCGTTTCAAAAGCCGATGAAAGAAGGCGTGCAAATCTTGCACACCATCCAAGACGTGTATCTCGCTAAGGAAATCACACTCGCTTAATCGGGTGAAATCTCGGTTACAAAGATTTAACGCAAAGACGCTAAGCCGCAAAGAAAAGAGTGAAATTTTTGCGTCTCTGCGACTTAGCGTCTTTGCGTTAAATCTTTTTTCTTTTTTATCTTCCCCACGGAAATGGATAGTACTTTGGAGGTGGGATGTCGACGGTTTCGTCGATGGCGACAGCGCCGAAGAGGCCGAGGAGGCCGCCTGCTTTGGGGATTTGCTGGGTTGCGAGGATGGCGGCGATTTTGGCGGTGGAAGGGGCTGTGTCGAATTGGGGAGATTCGAGAGAACCGCGGATGGGAATGATGAGGGCAAAGCGGGTAGGAAAGGGGATGCCAAAGGCCTTGGTGAGGGCATCGCTGGGAACACCGAGTTGGATCTGGAGGCGGTCGCGGGCTAGGTCGATGGAGCCCCAGGCACAGACGTGGATCGAATTGGCGAGGAGAAGGTCGAAGCGGTCGAGCCTGAGAACCCCTTTTTGAAGGGTGAAGTCAATCGGGGTAAACCATGCGGAAACCGTTTGGCCGGGACCTCGAGTTTTAAGGAGGCTGAAGATGGAGCCGACAGAGGGGCTGCTTGGAAGGGGGAATCGGCCGAGATCGAGGGTGGCTGAATCGATGTTGAGGTCAGAGAGAGAGAAGGTGGAAAACGGGGTGTAGGAGGCGCGGAGCGACATATCGGCTTGGGCAGAGAGAAGACGAAGCTCGAGGAGCCCTTTGTCGTCTTGAAGGGAAGATTGTCCTTTGATCGAAAACTCAGGGCCAAGGGCGGTAGCGACGTAGCCATTGGCGTGGAGGAGGCGGTCGAGAAGGAGGCTCGGCATGTGGGTCGCGAGAATGCTGAGATTGGAGAGAGTTCCTTGGATGTGAAAGTCGCCCGTTTGATTCTGCTCGGTCGTTTGGCCGGAGATATCGATGGCTGGCCCGCGCACTTCGGCTTGTAGTTGCTCGATAGAGCCGAGAGGCTCCTGAATTTGGCATTGGCCATTTTCTAGTGAAAACGAGTGAAGCGATGAGAGGTTCCAAATGGGCGTTCGAGAGACAAGCTTTTGGATCGTCCCTTCAAGCTCTGGCGTTTTGAAGTGGATATTTTGGTAAACTTGCGGCCCAAACCACGAAAACCGAATCCAGTCGATCTCCACTTCGGCCTTTGTTTTCCGTTCAACCGCACTGATGAAAATGCCTTTGAACGGAGGAAGCGACAGCAGTGTTGGGAAGAGAAAGAGTAGAAGAGCGGGGAGTAGCCAGAGGTATTTTTTCATTCTACAGTCACTGATTTAGCTAGGTTGCGGGGTTGGTCGATGTCGCTACCTCGCTCTTTGGCGATGTAGTACGCGAGGAGTTGGCCTGCGGTGATGGAGGCGAAGGGGGCAATGGGGTCGATCGTGGGAGGAAGCCAAAAGACATCGTCGGCAATGGAGGTGACCCCTTCCATATTTTCAGGGGCAAAGGCGAGGATGGGGGCGCCGCGCGCTTTGACTTCGGTGAGATTGCTGATGATTTTGTCTTGCGTTTGCTCGTTGGCGCAGAAGACGACGACGGGGAAATGGGCGTCGATGAGGGCGATTGGGCCATGTTTGAGCTCTCCTGCTGGGTAGCCATTGGCATTGACGTAAGAGATCTCTTTGAGTTTGAGGGCGGCCTCGAGGCAAGTCGTATGCATGTATCTACGGCCCATGAAGAAAAAGTCCTCGTAGCGACAGTACTTGTTGGCGAGGCGGTGGAGTTGGGACGCTTTGTCGATCACTTGCTGGATATAAGTGGGTACATGGCGGAGCTGAGAGAGGACCTCTTGGCATTGCTCGATGTTGGTCTTGCGCAGGTGAGCCATGTGGATGGCAAAGAGGAGAAAGAGGGCGATTTCGGAGGTAAATGCTTTGGTCGAACAGACGCTGATTTCGGGTCCTGCTTCGAGAAGGAGCGAGGCGTCAGCTTCACGCACCATGGTCGAGTTTTTGACGTTGCAGACGGCGATCACTTTAGAGCCATGGGCTTGCACTTCGCGCAAAGCGGCGAGGGTGTCGGCCGTTTCTCCCGATTGGCTAATTGCAATGACGAGGGTGTCGGGGGCGAGAAGGGGAATGCGGTAGCGCGCTTCAGAGGCGATGTCGCAGATGGCGGGGAGATGGGCGAGTTCTTCGAAGTAGGTGGCGGCGATCGAGCCTGCGTGAGCCGAGGTGCCACAGCCGATGAGCCAAACCCGATTGAAGCGCTTCAGTTCGTCCGAGGTGATTTTGAATTTTTCAAAGGGAGAATGAGAGAAAATTTTTTCCAGGACGGCGGGCTGCTCGTAAATTTCTTTGAGCATGAAATGCTCAAAGCCTTCTTTCGAAGGGGGACGGTAGTTGGACGATTCGAGCCGCTCTGTTTTTTTGGCCATTTTTTTGCATTCGCTGTCGTAGACGTCGATTGTCCCTCTCTTTACGTTGGCGACTTCACCTGCCCGCAAAAAAAGGACATTGAAGGGCGATCCGAGAAAGGCATGCGAGTCAGAAGAGATGATCGACTCGGTGTTGTCTTCGGCGATGCCGATAGCGAGGGGACAATCGCGCGCAGAAGCGACAATCTGTTCGGGGTGATTTTTGTGGATGACCGCAATCGCCAGGTGGCCCCGCAGAAGGGGAACGGTCTGCTGCACCGCGGAGAGGAGATCGCCTTGATAAAACTTGCGGATGAGCTGCACGATCACTTCGGTATCTGTCTGTGAAGAGAATTGGGCCCCTTCGTTTTTGAGTTGTTCGCGCAGTCCTTCATAATTTTCGATGATGCCGTTGTGGACGACGGCGATCGACTGGGTGACATCGAGGTGTGGGTGGGCATTTTCGTCGTTGACGGCGCCGTGGGTCGCCCAGCGGGTATGGCCGATAGCGAGCTCGAGGTACTTGAAGCGGAGCTCTCTTTTCAAATTTGAGAGCTTGCCAGCCTTTTTGCAAAACGCAATTTGTCCCGAGACGACGCCGGCGATGCCGGTCGAGTCATATCCCCGGTATTCGAGCTGCTCGAGGCCGCCCAAGCACATTTGGAGAGGATCTTTCTTTCCGATGTAACCGTAAATGCCGCACACTAGAGTACCTCTGCTAGAATTGCCAAAAAGAGGGGGATTTCCTGGCGGGCCCGGTCCTCCATTTTCGCTTTAGAACCTTCGCTTTTTTTATCGGAGCACCACTCTTCTAGGGTGGCAACGGCAAATCCCGCTTCAGCGAGCCATTGGACATACGTCGAGACAGGATGGTGGTAGGAATAGGTTGTTGCGCCTCCCTTTTTCCCTGGATGCATTTCAATGGGAATGGAGAGCGGACTCATGTATCTCTGCACCCGTCGGTACTGGAGCTTAGCCGCTTCATCGATCCCCCAGCCGCTTTGTCTTGGAATACGAAAACAGGGGTGATTGAGGACGAGGAGGAGAGCCCCTTTTTTCTTCAAATGCTTCCTGACAGCGGCAATCGCCCCTTTCCCATTCTCGATATTTTGAAGAGACAAAATGAAGCACGCTTTGTCGAAGTCTTTTTTTTCTACCGTCAATTCTCCCGACGCGTCGGCTAGCACAAAGCGGCCGTGTTTCGTCAATCGCTTTGCTTCTTCGAGCAATGTGTTCGAATTGTCGACGCCGACATATTCAACTCCTTTTGGCAAGTGGCGGGCAAAGACGCCATTTCCACAGCCCATGTCCAAAAGAGAATGAGAAGGGGCAACTTTCAGCAGGCGGACGGCGTTTGATAAAATGACAGACTGGTGGTAGTAATGTCCTTTTTCACCGACCAATTTTCCGTACTCTGTCGAATCCCACATAACTTCTAAAATAACGGAAGGACCGCTTGTTTTCAAGCAGCGAAGCTGATATAAGCCGAAGCAATGGACTATTCCAAGCTAGCTCGCGACTCTGCGATTCCTGTCGAGACAGTGTTGCCAATCACTGCGACAGTTGAAGAGTCGATGACGACGCTCAGACAAAAACACATCGCACAAAAGATCATCTATTTTTACGTCGTCGATGAGAATTATCGATTGAGAGGCGTTGTTTCGACGCGGCAGCTCATTCTCGCTGAGCCGAACGTCCGGATTGAAGACATCATGCAACCCCATGTGGTGAAACTGCACTGCGATCAAACGTTGCAGCAAGCGATGGAGCTTTTTGCAGAACACCCCTTGCTGGCTCTTCCTGTCATCGACGATGAGGGGCGCTTGATGGGGACGATTGACGTGCAAATGGTGATGGAAGAGGTCGTTGATATCGCCGATATGCGAACGAGGCTCGATGTCTTTCAAATGATTGGTCTTTCGATTGAAGATGGAAAGAAAGTTTCGATGAGAAAAAACTATCGGCGCCGCATGCCGTGGCTTCTCTGCAATGTTTTTTCAGGCCTTATGTGCGCGGTTATCTCTCGCTCTTTTGAAGGGGTGCTCAGCAAGTACCTTCTTCTCGCCTTCTTTATTCCGCTCGTTCTCACTCTCAGTGAATCGACCTCGATGCAATCGATGACAAATAGCATCCTGTTTCTTCGCCGTCCTCGCTTTCATTGGAGCATTGCCTTTAAGCGGGGCATGCGCGAATGGCAGCTCGACGCTCTTCTCGGCTGCAGTTCAGGTCTTCTCGTCGGTTTCTTTTCTCTTTTTTGGGACGGGGGGCTTCTTCCCTCGCTCAGCATCTCGATGGGGATTCTCGCTTCGGTGATCTTTTCGGCCTTTTTTGGCATCACGATCCCGGTCGTTCTCCATCGCCTAAAGCTCGATCCCAAAGTGGCTGCTGGCCCGCTTGTCCTCATGATCACAGATATCCTCACCACGGCGCTCTATTTGGGCGTCGCCACCTGGTGGCTTCTCTAAACGCAGAAGTCAGAAGTGCAGTTTTGAGAGCTGCCTCTTTAGTTTCTAGTTTGATAAGAGACAGGGATGTCCATTTGATGTTTGGCCAAATGGTCAATCTCGTGACTTTTCAAAGATCTCTGTCCAAGGCCGACCATGTTTTGACGGGCTTGATTACAAAGATCATCGTCCACGGCAAGAGTAGCTCCATCTTTTTCTGAAAAGAGGGCGGGCTCTATTTTTTCGTTAGAATCTGCTGGCACAAAACAAATGGTGTACTTTTGGAAGAGTTCTACCCAGGATTTTAACCCGCTTGCAATTCTCTCTTGAGAAAGCACATCGCCCTTTCCAAAGATAAAGACATTTTGGAAGATGTTGGTTTTCTCTTGTTTCACTGCTTCTTCATCATTCGATGGCTTTACTTTTGCAGAGGAGAAGTGATCGTGCATTTGCTGCGCAAATACTTTGGCGATCGCTCCTCGAAGAGAGGATTCATTTTTAAAGGTCATTTCCTTATACACTTTTTTCACTCTGGCAAGGACGTTTTCCGAATCAAACACAGGATTTGAATCAGCAGCGATGAGATCATGATAAGAGACGTAATTGATGACTTTTTTTGCAAGAGAGTTTGGGATCATTCGAACGCCACCGTAAGTGACCACGGTAAGAGCTTCTCGTTCATCTTCGCTCAGCCGATAGAGAGCCTGGTAGCAGAGTTCTGCTCCGAAGCTGTGAGCGACAACCGTCAAGGGATTTCTCGGTTTTTCCACACATATTCCTGGACCCCACGAAAGATTCGTAATAATTGGTTTTATTTTTTCTGCAATGAAATCTGCAATCTTTGCTTGTCGCTGGAATTCTTCGGGAGTTCGATCTAGATAATTGAGCAGCGTGAGATGATGGACGATGACTCCGCGCCCTTTTTTGCCGAGGAGGGTGGCAGCTTGCTCCCTGGCGCTGTCGGGAGTTGCAAAAGCTCCGCAGCAGTACATCCAATATGGGCGTTCGGAAGGAGAGAGATTAAGATGGGAGCTAATACCATAATACTCAAGAATTTTAGCAGGGGCTTGGGAAACTGCTTGGCTTGTCATATACCTCTATTTTTAAGATTAAAGTGAAGCCATTATAAAGAAACTGTCGCTTTTCTTCAATTCATCTCTAAATATACCGCTCGTGATTCAAGAACCGAGAGCTGGCATCGTCGGCTTTTCCCGGGGAATACCCCTCTTCACTCGCGCCTTGCGAGACGCAATGGTCGCTCGCTCCAGAGGGGTATTCCGCGGGAGCCTCCTTGCCATCTCCCGATTCTTG
>JAGWKU010000054.1 GCA_028873375.1 Verrucomicrobiota bacterium | reverse complement strand
CAAATACCTTGTGGATTTCATTTACATTCATGGGGAATATTCCGTGTGTTGTAGTTGGAGTCGCGGCGACTGTTTTTTGGAATAGAGAAATGGTTCGAATAACGGAAGAAAGTAGAGCTGCTCGTAGGGCGCGAAATATAACAAATATTCTCCCCGCTGAGAGGCAAATGCCATTGTTACCTGAAGCTCTTCTTCCTAAAAATATCCAAACTCTTTTCGAAGGTGGTTAAGTGGAATTAATCGACTTCAGACTAACAGAGAGAAACTGTATGTGAATTACCCGGCCCTAAAGGACCGGGTTTCAGGAGACCTGATGAAGTGATTGCTCTCTACTGCGATTACGAAGACGATCATACAAAATCTTATTCCTGTGTGATTGGTTGTCCTGTGAACTCTTTAGATCAAATTCCTGAAGGAATGGTTGGCAAAATAATCCTCGAATCAACGTTTGCTCTTTATCATGCCACGGGCGAGTTCCCCAAAAGTTTGATCGATACCTGGAATAATATTTGGCATTCAAACTTAAAACGCACATACACAGGCGATTATGAGGTGTATGGCCCTACATTTTCTCCCCTCTCAAAAGAGGTGGATGTGCTCGTTGCGATTGAAAAATGAAGAAGGCAGCTGAACTTTCTTGGAGGTTAGTGAAGTGGACTTAATCGACGATCATTATTGTTTCGCTTGTGGGAAAGACAATCCGGATGGCTTACGTCTCGACTGGAAGGTTGAGGGTCTCATCACCACCACTCAATTCATCCCCCCTCGCAAATATCAAGGCTGGAAAGGCATTTTGCACGGCGGGATCGTCGCCACGCTCTTAGATGAGGCCATGACTCGGTTAGCGGGGATCATCTCTGGCGGCGCTTTAACTGCGGAAATGACGGTTCGGTATGTTACCCCCGCTCCCATCGGTGAAGTCTTGTTTGTCCGTGGAGAAATTGTGAACCAATTGCGCCGATTAGTTGAAATGAAAGCCTCTATTCACTTAGGTGAACCCACGGGCCCATTGATCGCTCATTCTACAGGCAAGGCCATCAAGACATCCAAGAATCAATAGCTTAGATTTACTTTTTTTAGAGAGAAAAGGCAGTCCTTTCGGACTGTCTTTTTTATTGCTGATCAATAGCGAATGTCTTGAGTTGGGATTGGCAAGCATGAGTTCCCTCTATTCAAAAAAATCAAATGTTTGTAATGAGGAGGAAAACAGGGGGGGAGTGAATGACGGTTAATCCAATAAGAGGAAATCCTATCAGCGAAAAGGATGTTATTACTACAACGACTGTATTTGTTTCAGGGAAGCCGAAAATAGGGCGCGGTGCCAAAAAAGACTGGACTGCACAACTAGAGCACGCTCTTGAAAAAGGGGATCTTGAGGAAGTCGAAGAAGCTCTTCAGAAGGGAGGCAGCATTACTAAACTCTTCAAAGAGAAAAAAGTAGCTTTGTGTACGATCAATGACAATGAGCAGTCGGGTGGCTACCGAATAAAGGATGGGGTGATTGTAATTCAGCGAGTCATGGGGAATGAGAAAGAATATAAGGTTTTAGTTGTGAAGCCTTCGAATGTGGTTGTGAAGCCTTCGAAGGAATCCGATGAGACTGAAGCTCCATCTCTGACACTCGTGGAGACGACGGTAAAGGTTAGCAGGGTCGCTAAATGGACTTCTAATCGCATTAAGCAAGACTGGACTGAAAAGTTGAAAACTTCCCTTTATGAGGCGGATCTGGGAGGCGTTGAGGAGGCTCTTCGAAATGGGGCTAACGTCGAACAGATTATTAAATCACTTCACGAGTTTGAGTTTCCTGTAAAAAAAGGAGAAAAGCGCGCTCTTCATGGCTACAGAGTAGGGCGGGGGCGTCTGGCTATTCAAAAAATAGAATTGATCGAGAAGGGGACTCGGAAAGATGCGTATACAGTCGTGGTATTAAACCCTGATCAGGCAAAAGAATGGAAGAACATAGGTGAGAAAAATAGTCTTCTTCTTCCCTAAAAAGAACCAGAAAATCGATCGAATGGCTGCTCGAAGCACAATCTCGGCTCTCTGCGGAAACACAAAAAAACTTCCGGAGAATGTTTTTTGTGTTTCCGCAGCCTTGACCGAGGAAGAAACTCCTTCCTTTAGGAAGGTTCTCCAAACGAGATTTAAAGGCAGTCCTTTCGGACTGGCTTTTTCATCCTGAAGCAGGAAACCCCGTCCTTTAGGGCGGGGTTCATTACTGATTAATGATACGAAATGCTAGCAGGGCCAGCGGAGGCTGCCTTCACGCCATCTGGAGAAGAGAGATGTACCTGCAAGATGAAGGTACGTCCAGGAACAGAAGCCAATGCTTTGAGTTGGGATTGGCTAACATTGTTCTTGTAAAGGACGCAGGATGTATTGAAGTAGTAGCCAGGATCTGCGTTCGAGATCATTGCTGAGTACGTCACTGTTCCTGTTTCTCCATTCGGATTTTCAATAGCACTAAACGTGCTAAAGTCCCACGTTACGCTTTGTCCTGCATCAAAAATATAGGTAATGAAGGGAGCAGTAGTGCTGTAAGCAGGGACTGTATCGAGCACTGTAAAGCTAGCTCGGTGGTTTGACTTGCTCCACATAGAAGCCGTATCTCCCGTGGTTCCAGAAGAGAGGATGTGGGCATTGCTGGAAGTTGCATACATCGAAGAGAGAGGACCAAATGTAGTTCCTGTGCAGCTGATAGGATCATAGCAAGGCCACACGAGGGCGTAACCATTTGCTGATTCTGTAATGGAAGGCCAACCTGAGCCTGCCGTCAGAACAAAGTGAATTTTCTGGCCGGCTGCCACTGAAACAGGAGCAGAAAATGGGAAATTGATCGTCGTCGTTTTTCCCATTCCAACCCACCCTCCAGAGCCGTTATCTCCGAGCAAAGGACTCATAGAGACTTCCTGTACAGGGATCAATGGCTTGCTAAAATCGGGAACTCCATCGATGTCTTTAGTGATATGGAGTTGTAGGGTGACGTTTTGACTTGTCCATCCATATGAGCCCCATGGAGCTTGGAGAGGAAGGTTCACTCCGGTGATCGTGTTGTTGATCGGTGGAATGTAGGGAAGATCTACCGCAATAAAATTGGTCTGGTAGTCAATTCCTAAAAAGTAATCCATATCAGGCCCACTTTGATAGCCCAATCCGTACGGAGTAATGCACGAAGGAGAGGCATATTTGGTGAGCGCTACCTCGTTGCTCGTATAGTTGATTGACAGCGCGTTAGGGTCTGAGAGAAAGCTAGATGTTTGACTGGACGGGTTAAAGATGACCTGGCCCGCCAGAGCAGCGTCGGGAGCCGATAATAGGCAGCCGACGAAGGTAGCTAGGAGAGGGAATAAAACCCTCTCGGCTTTAAATTTTCTACATGTTTTCATTGAAACCTCCAAAAAATTGGTTTACAGAAGGTTTAAACTATATTTTTTTAATCCAAATTCGTCAACACATCTTCTTCTCCGCCTGGAGAATCTCCTTGACCATTTCATTACAAATCTCCTAAGAGGAGATTTGGGTTGGATCGTCTATCAGATGGGTATTTTGCGCCGTTGGTCATTGATTGTTTTCTTTGCACTTTCGTCATGCCTTTCCATGTCGGAAGAGGCTCAGACGCGGAGTCTTATGGCTCCTCCGTCCCTCGTTCCAACAATCGATCACTCGCTGGCGACCTCGTTTTTTACCACAGGGGATTGGCCGAGCAATTCCTGGTGGGAAGTTTTTGATTCGAAAGAACTGAACGATTTAATTACCTCTGCACTGTTGATTAATCCGTCGATTCAAGCAGTCGAAAAGCGGGTGCAGTGGGCCAAGCAGCGGGCGATCATTGCAAGAGGGCCTCTCTTTCCACTGATTTTCTTCAATGCAACGGATAATTGGGAGTACTTGAGCCAGAACGGCCTGTATCGAGCGTTGAATCCAAATCTCGCCTTGAATAACCAGCAAATCGATTTCACGATGTCGTTTAGCTATGAATTCGACTTTTGGGATAAGTATCGCAATTTATTCCGAGCGGCTCTAGGGAGGGAAAAGGCAGAAGAGGCTGAGTCGGCGCAGGTGAAGTTGGTGGTGACGACGTCGCTTGCGCAAGCGTATTTCGCTCTGAAGACGAATTTGCTCCGAAAAAACTTGTACGAGCGACTTTACGAAGTGCGCAAAAACATCTATGACTTGCAGCAGTTGCTTGTCGACAATTCTCTTTATTCCAAACTTCCTCCCCTGTTCGCGGAGGAAAACATGTTAGAGGCAAAAAAATTAGTTTTTAGCATTCAGGAAGAGGTGGCCGTCGATCGGCATTTAGTGAATATTTTAGCTGGCAGAGGACCCGATGATCCGTTGCAAATCGATGAAGTCTTGTCTTCGCTTCCGAAGACGATTCCAATCCCAACTTCGATTTCATTGGATCTGTTAGCTTGTCGACCAGATCTTATGGCGCAAATCTGGCGTGTAGAGTCGTTGGCGCATGAAGTGGGAGCGGCCAAGGCCGAGTTCTATCCGAACATCAACGTGGCAGCTCTGGCCGGTTTGGAAAGTGGCTCGTTTTCCAATTTGTTTAGCTGGCTCAGTAAAACAGCGGGAGCTTTGCCAGCGATCCACTTGCCAGTGTTTACGGCAGGGGCAATCGGCGCCAAGGTGAAAGGGACGAAGGCTCTTTTTGCACAGGCTGTCTTTGAATATAATGATTTAATTCTTAAGAGCTTCAAAGAAGTGGCCGACGTTCTGGTCTTTGCGAAATCGATCTTTGAGCAAAAGGCGAAGCAAGGAATCATCGTCGCGAGCGCCAAGGCCCGTTACGATCTCACGTTGCTTCGACAGGTGCAGGGGCTCGACAACGCTTTGCAGAATTACGAGTTTCAAGAAGAGGTTATTCAAAAGGAACTCGAGGATGTAAGGCTTCTGTACAACCAATTTTTAGCGTCGATCAAGTTGATCAAAGCATTGGGAGGAGGCTATTGTTCTCCCGAAGTTCCACTCAAAGCGAGGGCGCATGACGGATCCACCTGAAGTCGCTCTTGCTCGGAAGAGAAAAAAAATCGCACTTTATTTCTGGGGAATTAGCCTAGGCCTGTTGGTGCTGGGCTTTTTGTCTTGGCTCTTCCTATTTCGTTTTGTTGAATACACCGACGATGCTTACGTCGGTGGAAACCAGGTGTACATCACTCCTTTGCACTCTGGGTTTGTCACTTCGATCCATACCGATGACACGTTTTTAGCAGAGAGAGGAGAGCTTTTGGTTGAGCTTGACCGAACCGATGCGAATATTTCCTTTGATCGAGCTAAAGAAGATCTCGCCAATGCAACGCGCCAAGTGTGTCAAATGTTTCACCAGGTCTTCGCTTATCAATCGGAAATCGAGATCAAAAAAGCGCAATTGGTCAAAGCAGTGCAAGATTATCAACACCGTTGGGGCGTGCTAGCCGCGGGTGGCGTATCAGTCGAAGATTATCAGCACTCAGTCGCCGCACTCCGCTCGAATTTTTATGGACTGCGAAGGACGGAGATTTTATTTGAAAAAGCGCTGTCATTGGTGCAAGGGACTTCTGTGAGCAATCACCCGCTTGTGTTGGCAGCTGCTGATCGAATGCGCGATGCGTGGGTTTATTTGTACCGGTGCAATATTTATTCGCCGGTCTTGGGGTTGGTCTCGCAGAGAACGATTCAGGTGGGAATGTGGGTGCCTGCGGGGACGCTGCTTATGAGTGTCATTCCGCTCGATCAAATCTGGGTCAATGCGAATTTCAAAGAGACGCAGTTGCGCCACATGAAGATCGGTCAAAAAGTGTGGGTTACCTCCGATTTGTATGGACGAGGAGTTGTCTTCCACGGGACGATCGTCGGCTTACCAGGCGCTGCAGGCAATGCGTTTTCTCTTCTGCCTCCGCAGAATTTATCGGGCAACTGGATTAAAATCGTACAACGTTTGCCCGTTCGCGTCGCTCTCGATCCTGAAGAGCTCAAAGTTCATCCACTTCGCATCGGCCTTTCGATGGAGGCGACCGTCGATTTGCGCGATCAAGGCGGACTGCTTGTTCCCACCTCGACGAAGGGCTCGCCACTCTATGAAACGCCCATCTTTGAAAAAGAAGAGATTGGCGATCGATCGTACATCGACTCGGTCATTCGAGAGAACATGGATACAACCCTTGGCAGATACGCTCAGGATCCTCTCTATCTGGAGAGTTTGCACATGTCGCTGCCGCCGCTCATTGAAAGCGTCTGCTTATCGAATGAGATGCCGCCCTTGCCTGAAGTGAAGAAGCCAGCAGAAGCCGTTCGCGCAGAAGAAACACCGGCCGAGCTCCTCTCACCATGGGGGGCACAGCAAAAAGAAAACCACTGGCAAGAGTATCTCACTCAGCTCGAAAAGAAAGAACCGACACAAGAGACATGTCAAATCGATATTCTCACTCCGTGGGGGCCTCATCGAGATGCTTATTGGAATGAATTCTTCCGAGAACTGGAGGCTCGATGAAAAACATCGCGGACCCTCTCTTTTTCTTCGCCTGCTATACGACAGTTTTTCTCGCCATTCTTACCTTTACGCTGACCAACATGGCAGGGGTCTATATCGTCTCTGACATTGGTGGAAGTCCTGAAATTGCTGTTTATACGATTTGCTACTACGGCTTTGGGAATGCCATTGGCGTGCCACTTGGAAGGGCGCTTCGCGGTCTTTTTGGAACAGGGCGGCTTCTCGTCTATTGCCTGCTCCTTTTTTTGCTTTTTACCATTCTCTGCGGCACTGCGCCTACCTATCCTATTTTTGTCGGCTACCGCTTTTTCCTCGGATTGGTTTCGGGACCGTTTTACGTGTTGATCGGAGAGTTGCTGGAGACGAACAGCACTCCAGAACAAAAGCACTCGGTGAGCGCCACCCTCTTGATGTTGTTTACGGTTGTGCCGGCTCTTGGAGCGGGATTGGGCGGTTGGATTGGGTATGAGTCGCATTGGCGGTGGCTGTTTCACATCACCGTTCCGATCATCGCATGGCTTGCTTGGTTTTTCTGGCGGAGGATCCGCGATTTGCCACCGAACCCTTCTGCTCCTCCGATGGATGGGGTGGGATTTTGGTTTTTAGCTCTCGGCGTTTTTTGCTTGGGGACGGTTGCTACGACGATTCAACAATTGGATTGGTATCGCTCTCCAACGATTAATATTTGTGAAGTGGTCGGCGGGCTCTCGCTTCTCTTTTTTATCTTGTGGGATCTCCATCACCCCAACCCGATTCTCAATGTGCGGCTGTTTAAAAACTTGGTCTTTTGTTTTTCCTTTGTGAATATTGCGCTTCTCTTTGCCACTTACTTTGGATCTATTATTTTGCTTACGATGTGGCTACAGCTGTATGCTGAGTATACGCCGCTCTGGATCTCTGTCCTCATCGGCTCGATGATTTTGGCCGCTGCCATCCCAAGCGTCTTGATTCACAAACGATACGAGCATCTCGATCGGCGTATCCCGATCGCTATTTCGCTTGTGTTGCTCGCAACTTCCTGTTTTTATTCGTCGACATTCGATGTTGAAATCAACTTTGGAAGGCTCGCGTTTACTCGCCTGCTCACTGGATTTGGACTCGCTTTCTTTTTGCCGCCGTTGTTTCAGCTTTGCACTCGCTCTGTTGGAGCAGCGAAGACGACCGAGGGAATCGAATTGTTTCAAATGGCCCGCATTTTGGGAAGTGCATTGGGAGGGGGGATCTTCCTCATTGTGTGGCAGCGAAGGCAAGTATTTTATCACTACCGACTTGGTGGTGCGCTCACGCCTCTTTCAGAAGTAACACAGCAATTTTTTGTGCAGGCCAAACGGTTTCACTTGGAAGGGCAATATGCAACCGCACAACTGAACGATTATCTCGATCGACAGGCAACTGCACTGGGACTCGAAGATACGTTTTATCTGATGGGGTGGATCATTGTCGGGCTTTGTGTTCTTCTCCTTCTCACGTTTTTGATCAGGTCTCCGGAAACCCGGTCCTTTAGGGCCGGGTAATTCACATCCAAATTTGGGAGGAGTTCGAAACTCCTCCCAAATCATTCCCCGTCCTTTAGGGCGGGGTTCATGCCCCGCGAAAATTTTCTTCTAACATCGCGTTCGTCAACTGTTGCTGAATGACCATTTTGCCAGGAGGGCCGTGCCAATGAACGATACGCGCTTCAGGCGTCGGCTCATTGAGGCGGCTCCAATTGTAGTGAGGAGGAAGCTCGACAATAGGGCACCCCTCTTTTTCGATGAGATGCGAAAGAAGATCTTGATCGCCCGGGAAGAGATGATTTTGCTCAAAGGCGCCATCGGCCCATGCCTCGAAGATCGGGAGGCCGTGTTGGAAGACGAGGACGCCCGAGTTATAGAGGCCGGGGATTGGAGTTGCTTGGTCCTTGGCAATGCCAAGGCCCTGAGAGCCAAGGAGATCGAAGAGGGGCGTGAGCGGGCAACGAATTTCGCAATCGAGATCGAGCCAAATCGAACGGCGATAGGGAGATTGGAGGCAAGCGAGAGGTTTTTTGAACCAAGCGTTGCGAGATTCCAAACAGTAAATGCCAAAATTCTCTCGCCAATCGCGCGCGATTTCGGGTGAAAGCTCTTCTTCTGAAGAGACGAAGATGTTGGCAACCCGCAAGCGAATCAGTTCACCGCGCGCCTCACACCAGTTTCGCATCTCCGGCGACATTCCGAAATCGACAAAAGAGACGGGAAGCTTGTTGAACCGTTGAAAATTCATCCACCACCAAGGAAGCATCCACTCTTGCGACTGATCAGAGCCGATGACAACGCCATCGTGCGAAGAGAGATTGTGCGCACGCCAAATCCGAGCAGAGGCGTAAAGTTTTGACATCAGCAACACCGCTTTCGAGGAGTGCGAGGCTTGAGTTGGAATTTCAGAGCGAGAAGTTCTCGGATTTGTTCAGAGTGAGTAGAATGGCAGTGGCAACCGTGATCTTTTTCAGCTCGAGCTACACGAGCTTCTAACTTGCGCAGCATATGGTAACAGGCCTGCTTTTTCATATCTCGCCACTGTCCTGAATCTCTCGTCATTGCATAAATCCGGGCGATGAGTTCAGAGCTCCCTTCCTCTCCATAATGAAGAGTCAACTTACCATCATTATCATAGACAGCGGCTGAATGGTCAAGAGCTTGAGTGATGTGGGCAAAATCCTGGCAAGGAATCATAACACCTCCTTTTGTAAAGAATTTTTATAAATGTAAAGCGGCTTTACATTTGCTGGCAAGACCTACTTGATCACTTTCCAAGCGTCCTTCTTAAGGAGAAGCTCTTTTGTTTTCCAAGAGAGAATGGCTCGATAGGAATGAGAATCTTTAGGCACGACATTTTCCATTTCTTCCAGAATTTTCCCGAATTCCTGGAGAATGGGAATGAATTTTTCTCGAAGAGGGGCGTCGTCTGCCGGTAAGAGAGTAAAAATTCGATTGACCAGTTCAGGAAATAATAGAGATTCGCCAGGAAGTCGAATCACCCATTCTTTTTCTGCATTCAGAAAGCTGTGTGAAAAATGCAAATCGGCAGAGAGATTCTCAATTTTTAGGAGCTGAATATCGGGAAAACAGTGTGGGTCAAGTTGTCTTAAGTAAGCAAGCTTTTGAGAAGGACAGACCATTTTAGTTGATTAAGCTAAAAGTATAGGTAAAAGAGACGATGGCGGAGACAAAATTCCCTGCATTGCGACCATAAACAGAAAACCAAGCGCCGCCGATAATCCCAAGATTTGGCGTAGGATTATATTCAATTGCAGGAGCAAGACTCAACTGATCATTTGAACCACTCCCTACTGTTGCAGGAGAACCGTCGGCTTTATATCCTGCTTGGCCTGTAAATCTCGTCGGTCCCTGATAGATATACACAACGTCATTGGACAATACCCACTTTTGCGTCAAGCTGAATTCAGTGCCCATACTGATTTTGAAACTTTGACCTGGATGGGCAGTTCCATCTGTCCCTCGCCCGCCACCATAAGTGTTGTAGCCTTGAACGTGGACTTTCGTCGGGACATAGTAGTTCAGACTTAAGCGCAAATTTAAAGGATGGAGAGTTTGCCACAAGAGGAGTTTGGCCATATTGAGGGTAAAACCGGTTACATAGGTGCCGCTGCCAACCGCCTGCGTCCCGAGTTTAGTGCTCGAGAAATTGTCATAGCGCCCCGTCGGGAATTGCTCGTTGAAGAAGAGCTTGATCGCTGGAACCCATAGACCTTGTGTGAGAAGTTTCACCCCTAGTTGCAATGCCGTATCACCAAAACCACCACTTTGCTGTCCATCATACCAATTGCCGTTGTATTGAAAGGTCAAGACTGTATCCATCCACGAATTGAGCCCCGTCTGCAACCACATAAAACCATTGAGATTCCAAGAATTATGCAGATTGCTCACCGCCTCACGTTCATGATTAAAATGTCCGTAAGTATCAGTGGCAAAGAAATAAGGCTGCGCTATAGCTTGCCCTGGGGCCGCCATGGTTGCACTTCCCGTTAAAAGAGGGCCTGAGTACCAGGGGTTAAACATCTCTTTAGCGCGCTGGAATTGCTTTTCAGCATCGTTTAATTCTTGCTGGATCTCTTCGGGGCTTTTGATTTGGGCGGAGAGGCACGCCACCAGCGCCATAAATCCGATGATCCATTTTTTTGCATCCATGATTTTTTCATTCCCTTTTTAGTGACTTTTTTGCAAGAGCTAGAAATAGGAGGTGTTTATGAAAGAGATCCAAGGTGAAGGTGATAATATCCCTCTCAACCCCACGGAGAGGAAGATGTACGAGTCGGAGTATAAGCATGGGGCTGATCTATTCCAGAGAGCCCTCAATGAACATGCCAAATCGGACAACATTTACCAGCGGGAAGAGTTTAAGGAAGTGATGGAGAAGGCCATGCAAGTCTTGAATGAGACGGCCAGTGCTCTAAAAAAGAAAGATCTGGAGCAGCAAAACCAGCAAATCGAGCAGGACTACGAGAGCTATCGCAATACAGGTTCATTAGAAGCAAAAGATCGGCTTAACCGAGATCTTGAGAAAGCCAAGCACTCTAGACCTTGACGATCAGCCACATCCACCAAATGTAAAGCTGCTTTACATTGATGAATAAATGAGAGGAAGATAAATACCACAGCCCGTCGGGAATGCTACGCTCTCGCTTCGCCCCCGCGGCCCAGGGGCCCTACCTGCTACTTTGCCGACCGGATGTCCTAACGGGCATCCTATCGCGTGCTCGCCGCTCGCCGTGCATAGCACTGTCTTCGCGTAAGGCTGCGCCGCGATTCGGCTGTGTACCAGCGGGCTCGGGCTGCAATGCGCGCCTTGCGTCGCATTGCAGTACCTACCATGTCCTCGAGCTTCGGGTATAAACGCCAAGAAACAGTCGGGGGAAGCCCCCGCTGCCCCCGGCAGAAAAGCTCTTTTTCTAATCGAAGATTCCTTTACTTTTTTAGAATAAATATTTTATGCTGCTCGACTTAACAAAAAGGTAAAATATGTCTTCATCCATAATGTCTTTAATAGAATCAGTGGAAAGATTGGCGATCCAGTGTAATACAGCTATATACACAACGTGATTCAAAATTTGGTTTTTGGCTGCGCCGGCATTCCAACCTTTCCATCCGCGTTCAGGGCCCCCTATTACAAATAGGGAGCCCCTCTCGCGCCGGCCTTCGGCCTGATGGAAATCTTGGCCGCCGGCTTGGCCAAA
>JAGWKU010000053.1 GCA_028873375.1 Verrucomicrobiota bacterium | reverse complement strand
TCAAAAGTATAGAGATCCCCTGTAATGACGCTGACCCCTTCAACGAGAGAAGCGGGGTCGTTTTCTGTGACAATCGTATTGGCGGAAAGAGAAGTGAAAAGGGCAAGAAATAAAAGCAAGAGAGCCACAGTCGACCTTCCCTCGAAGAATGAGGGAAGATTCTATAGCAATAAAAAATAAGAGGAAAGAGGTATCGACTTTAATTTTTTCTTTTCCAGGCGGGTTTGCGGCAGCGGTAGATGAGGAACGGAAGGCCGCAGAAGAGGATGGCTGCGCCGATCAGGAAGGTCTCGAAGGGGAGGATGGCGCCGGTGTCAAGTTGGCTGGGAGGGAAAAAGCTGATGACGAAGCCGAAGGCGGAGCCGGCGATGCCGATGAGGCAGAGAATCCAGAGGCCGGGGAGGCCGCCGGGGACTTGGTAGAGGCGAGGGATGTGGGGCTTTTTGTAGCGGAGGCGAAGAGCGGCGAGGAACATGAGGATGTACATGATCATATAGAGCAGGGAAGCGAGGGCGACGAGGATCCAGTAGGAGCTGTTCACTGAGGGCATGAAGAGAAAGACGAGCGAGAGGGCGGAGACAATGATCGCCTGGGTGATGAGAATATTGACCGGCATGTGGTTGGAATTGACTTTGTGAAAGAAGGGGGGGAGCTCGCCATCTTCGGCAGTAGCGAGGAGGCCACGGCTAGGGCCGACGATCCAGGTGCTCATCATTCCAAGAGCGCCGAAGGTGGTGACGCCAGCGATCAGGGGGACAGCCCAAGGCATGCCGAGAGTTTGAAAGAGGATTTCGAAGGCGGCCATGCCGCCAGAAGCGAGTTCAATGTGGTCGCCGGGAATGATCGCGGCAATGGCGAGGGCGCCAAGGGCTGAAAAAAGGAGAATCAGGGTCGCTGAGAGAAAGATGGCGCGGGGATAATCGCGGCGGGGATGCTCGACGTCGCGGGCATGGACGGCCGACATCTCCATGCCGGCGAGGCTGAAGAGGACGCCGGAGAGGAGAACGAGTTGGTTGAGAGAGGAGAGATTGGGAAAGAATTTGTGAAAGGAAAAGTCGATCGAGACGGGGTGGCCCGAGGCGATCCACCAGAGGCCGAGAAGGATGATGAGGGCGATGGGGAGGAGGGTGCCGAGGAAGGCACTGAGCGAGCTGATCCAACCAGAGACTCGCATGCCGAGGAAATTAATCCAAGTGACCGACCAAAAGGTGATGAGGATGGTGGTTAAGATGTAGAACTTATTGGTGGCAAGGGCTGGGTCGATCATGTAGGCAAAAGTGGCTGCGATGAAGGAGAGGACGGTAGGGTACCAAATGACGTTTTCAATCCATTGGAGCCAAATCGCAAGAAAGCCCCATTTTGGACCAAATGCCTCTTTCACCCAGGTATAAACCCCTCGGTCAGGCCAGGTGCTGGCGAGCTCTGCTGAAACGAAGGAGACGGGGAGGAAGAAGAAGAGGGCTGCAAGCGAAAGAAAAAAAAGGATTGAAAAGCCGTACTCGGAGAGAAGAGGAAAATTTTTGATATTGCAGACGGCTGCAATATTGATGAGGGCGATCATCCAAATGGTGAGCGTTTTACGAGGCATATTTAATGCACATAACTTCTTTGCCAGTAGGGATGAGAGAGGTCTTTTTCATAACCGCCCGTTTGGTTGTTGTAAATTTTAGCAGGGGCGAGGTTTTCCCCGTAACATCTTTGTAGGTAGGCCTGGGTTTCGCGGGGCACGTTGACTTCAAGGCCGTCAAAAAGACCTTTTTTAAAGGGGAAGACAGCGTCAAAAGAGACGGGCACTTTGAACCGCTGCTCGCGGGCCTTCCACCAGTCAGGGAAGAACAAGGCGTTTTCGAGGGAAAAGACATAACTCAGGGTGCGAGTCTTGGTGTTGATGGCGAAGTGGTAGACATCGACGAGGGTAGAACTTTCTCGGATGAAGATTTTGAGATAACTGTGAGGGTAGTCGCGGCTCGACCAGTTCTGCACGAGGTATTTACGAGGATCTAGCTGCAGCAGCGTGCGGTAGACGTCGTGGAAATCGGGGAGCAGGACGGCGATATCAACATCTTCATCCCAGGGGATCACTCCACCGTACCGGTAAGCTCCCAGGCAGGTGCCGCAGTCGACCCACCAGGGGATGCCCGCTTCGTCGAGAAGGTGGGTGATGTCGCGCAGCGCTTTTTTTTCTGGATCGAGGTGGTGCTCATCGCCAGGTTTGCGGATATAGCCTTGCGGAAAAATCCACTCGGGCTCTCCTTGCTGCAAGTCAATTCCATAGGTGAGATAGCGACTAGGCTCATGGCGCGCTGGCTTGGTGTGGAGAAAGAGGGTTATTTCTCGGTGATGGCGACGGCTCTCTTCTCCGAGGAGAGAAAGGCCTTTGATGAGCGAACCGGCGACGAAGCTGGGAACGGCCGTGATCGTGCTAGCGGTTGTTTTGATCCAAAAGTTGTTTTCGTAGCTAAAACGGGGCTGAAAAATCCACTCCCCCTGCTCATTTCGAGAGGCTGATTGGCCGGCTAAGAGGTATTGCGAGGGAATGAGAAGCGTATTTCCCCATCGCTCGAGCCCTGTCGCTTCTTCACAAGCGACGTTGAAGAAAAGGTGGCTGCTCAACGCATAATAAGAGCAGACGATCGGGAGAAAAAAAGAAATGCCCGATTCAACGATAAAATCCCAAATTTTATTCCAAAGCATATTTAATTTTATTTAAAATTTTCTTAATTCGATGTCAAGGGGACAGTCTCTAGAGGCAGTTACAAAACTCATTTGCCCGTTAAAACCGCCCTTTTGAGGCCATTTACGTCCATTCTTCTCAGTCGGCCCGCTTGGGCCGACCTTGTCAAATGGACCGTGGTGGCTTTGCCACCACTCGCAAATGGCCTCAAAATCATCGATTTTCCCGGGCAAAGCAGTTTTGCAACTGCCTCTCTAAGAATAGATTTAAAATCGAGTCCCTTCGTATTGATAGATTTCGGTCGAGATCTGCGATTCGATCAAAATGCGCCAGCGATCTCGGTTGTCTTTGTCGGTTTGATAAACGGCCAGCATCATGAGAAGGCGAGGGTCCATGCCTGTTTGTTCAAAGGCTTCTTTGTTGAAAATGCGCACCGTCCAAGAATCACGCAACCAATGGATGATAGGGCGGCTGATCGTCGCGTAGATGTGATCGGGAAAGTCGGGATGGAAGAGAGAAAACTCCGTTCCCAATAGATCCATCTTGGCAACAGAGACTACTTCGCCGAGCGCATTGAGCACTCGGTATTCTGCCCATGGGAAAATTCGCCAGATTTCCTCTTCAATACAACCGATCTTTTGCCCTTTAGGGTCCTTTACATCGGCAATCGTTCCCCAGGTGAAGAAATGGGCAGATGCCGAGGCGAGCGGCCCGTTATTCACATCTTCGAGATCGAATGAGGGGGTGAACGAAAAAAACCTCTTGCTAACGACGGCGAGCGGCTCTAAATCGGTTGAGATGTCAAATGTCGAGAGGGGAGAGAAGAGTCTTTCAGTGACGAAGAACTCTTCCGGTAGTCGGGTGATTTTGGAGCCCATTGCAAAACTCATTTCTCCATCAGCAAAGGCAGCGGAGAAAAGAGCGAGACATGCGAAAAATACCTTCATGAATCGTCCTCCAATCCCAATAGTCTTCTGGCTTTTTTCTTGGCTGCCTCTACGTCAGTTTCTTTGTCGAAGAGAAGCTTGGGGGCAAAGTCTTCACAGAAGTTCATCTTCTCTCGATCTTTGATCGGATCGGTGCCGGGAATCAAACAGTCGTTTGGTTTTCCCGGCATGTAGTATCGGCAGCCTTTACAGGAGTGCAGAGAGATAGAACAGTGGGGGCATTCAGCCCGAAACCCAACTTTGATGGGTTCTTCACTGACTTTCTTTCGGCACTTCCAACAATCCATCAGCCTTTTCCTTCTTCCAGACGGCGACGTCCTCGTGCACCCACCGGTTCGTGCTCAGAGGATCTTGGAACGGGATGTGAGACGGTGAAAATAGCAGAGGCTTGATTCCTTTTTCTTTCCGTTTGAGGGGATGGATTCCCTGCTCGACGACCCACCGGTTCGTGCTGAGAAGGTCTTGGAATAGGGCAGGAGGCGGTGGAAACGGTAGAGACAGGATTCCCTTTTTTCTCCGTTCTAAAGGATCGCGGAAGAACAGGTAGTGATTGAGGGGGCGGGTTCGCTGTTCGATAACCGACCGGTTCGTTTCCAGCAGATCTTTGAGAGCCTTGGACGACAGAAGTATAAGAGGGAGAGCTTTGCTTGCTTTCTAGAGGAGGTTGTCTTCTTTCTACTATAGTACGAGATGCGGGAACTAGAGGAACATTGGGGGGTATCGCAATGACAAGGTTTACTGGAGTTGGTTGCGGGATGGGTTGAACAATGGCGGGTACAACACGGTTCGCATGCATACCTACAACAGGAGTTCCGGTGTGTGCAGAAGATTTTCTCTCCTCTGTTCGCTCGAAATCATTTTTTCGGTCGCTATCCAGTAAAACTGGAGCCGAAGGGCGGGCTGTTGTGGGCGGTTGGTAAGCCGGCGGTGGACCCTGATGCAGCGATCTTGTGTGTTCTGCCGCGCGATGTTCGGGAGATCGTTCTCTCTTTGCGCAGCAGAGGCCACAGAGGAGGAGAAGCCCGAGGCCGGTGAGGCAGGTGATCGCAAGAGCCGCTTCTACAGTTAAGAAGAAGAAGGCAGCTAAGACGACGAAGGTAGGGATGGCAATGCAGCATATCTTTGTAACACAAGAAGAGCGAGGGCTGTCATTCTCTGATGGGAAACAGCAGCAGTCTCTTTGATTATCGACGGGACGTGGTGGCATAGGTGGCTCCTAATTAAAACTGCCGAAATCGGGCAAAATTGTTGGTGCTGACGTTGATCAAGATGCTCTCTTTCGAGGAATCCCAACCGCTGTTGTAACCGATGATGACGGGGTCGCCGACGAGCCACTCGCGCAAGAGTTTGGCGTCGGAAGAGGAGATTTCCCAGTGGGTATTGTCGGTTAATAGAACGATGCCTTGAGCAAAGTCGATGAGGGTAATGTATTTTGTGTATTCTCCCCCTTTGGTCGGGCCGAGGAAGAGGTTGACTTCGATGGAGGAGCCGGTGTTGCGGTTGACGAGTCGGTAGTTGTAACTGGAAAACCAACGGGTATTTTGGGTGAGCATCAGAGGATCATTGGCGCGCCAAGTGAGCGTTTTATAGCTGTCATAGGAGTTGACTTTCCACTGAGAGCCATCCTCGAGTTCCATCGAATCTCCCACGGCAGAGACGGCGACGATCCAGTGACAGGAAGAGGGAAAGTAAAAGGAAGGGTATTGATCGAAGATGAATCCTCCCTCAGACTCTTGTTGGATTTCTGTTTCTTCGATTTGCACGGTGATAGAAGAAGGGCGGGTGCCGACGACTTCATTTTCTTCACTGCAAAGGAAGAGCGGTTGGAGAAAGAGCGTTGCAATTAAAAAATTAAGACACTGTTTCATAAGGCACTCCAGTTAAAAGATCAAAAAATCTACCAGGGTTTTATTTTTTATGAAATTGATTTCCACGCGTTGCGTAAAAAAGAAGGGCTCGATAAGGTGAGCTTGTGACGCAGACACCCACAAAACTCCGGCTCCTCATCGACAAAGAGAGGGGAAAGTTCCTCCCTATTTTCCTCGGGCTTGTCCTTGTTTTTTCATTAGCGGCTCTTCTTTTTGTTAGCGCAGGACCAATCAACGACTGGATCCAAACGCTTGAAAACATCTCCTATGATCTCCAACTTCGCCACGCATATAAGCCTCTTTCCAAGGATACGCCGGTCGTCATTGTCGACATCGATGATCCGAGCATTGCCGCCGAAGGGAGGTGGCCCTGGCCCCGCAAAAAATTGGCCGAGCTGACCAGCAAATTGGGGACCTTGGGGGCCAAGGTGATTGCCTTCGACCTCACGTTTCCTGAGGCCGAGAAAAACATCGTGACCCAAATTCTCGAAGACTCAGGAGAAAACATCCCTGCGCTTGAAAAGATGAAAGACCAATTCGACTACGACGCTCTTTTTGCAAAAAGTCTCTCTTCAACCGGCAGCGTTCTTGGCTTTATTCTCAAGACAGAGCAGGAGCCGCAAGGAGCTATTGGGACGCCCCTTCTCACGATTACTCCAGAGCTTTCCGAACAAATCGGACTTCCTCGCTTTAACGGTTACATCAGCAACATCGCTATCCTCGAATCGGCCGCTAAAAAAGAGGGGTTTATTAACGCCTCGCCCGATCCCGATGGCGTGCTTCGTTTTTCACCTCTGTTGCTACAGCTCGAAAACAATATTTACGGCGACCTTGCTCTGCAGGCGACGCTTCTCTTTTTAGGCGATGCGGGACTGCCTAAACTCCTCATTGAATCATACGGCGATCAACCGGTGCTCGAAGGAATCGAGTTCAATACTTTCACTATTCCCACCGATTCATGGGGGCGGATTCTCATTCCATTCCGTGGAAAACCCCACACCATTCCGTATGTTTCGGCTGAAGATGTGATGCAGGGGAAAGCCCCTGCTGAAAAAATCCAGGGCAAGCTCGTCTTCATCGGTTCTTCTGCGACCGCCCTAGGTGACCTCTACGCCACCGCTATTGCGCCGATCTACGCCGGTGTCGAAGTGCACGCCACCATTGCCGCCGGAATCTTAGATCACTATTTTCCCTACAAACCAGCGTGGGGAAAAGGGGCCTCGATTGCCCTCGTCTTACTCTTTGGCGTCCTCTGTGCCATTCTGCTACCTCACTTGGGACCTCTTCTCGCGTCTGCAGCGACGATCGTTTTCCCTCTGATCCTCTTCTGGCTTGGCCGAGGCATGTGGGTCTATCAGGGAATCGTCCTATCTGTTTTTTTTCCCATTTTCATCATTCTGATTCTCTATGTGTTCAATATCGCCTACGGCTATTTCTTTGAAAGCCGCCACCGAAAGGAGCTCCGCACTGTCTTTGGCCAATACGTCCCTCCTGCTTGCATCGACGAAATGTTAAAAATGGGCGGCGATTTCAGCCTTCACGGCGAGACCAAAGAGCTTTCAGTCCTTTTCACCGATATCCGCGGCTTTACCAGCCTTTCCGAGCGGTTCACTGCTGCTGAGACCAAACAGCTCCTCAACCAATTCCTCACACCGATGACTCAGGTGATCTTCGACGATCAAGGAACGATCGACAAATACGTCGGCGACATGATCGTCGCCTTTTGGGGCGCCCCTCTTGAAGATCCGAAAAATGCCTATCACGCCGTCCTCGCCGCTCTCGATATGCAGGCGAAACTCAAAGAGGTCAATGTCGCTTTTAAGGCGGAGAACAAACCTGAGCTAAAAATTGGCATCGGCGTCAACACTGGCCCAATGAGCGTCGGCGATATGGGCTCCAAATTCCGCCGCGCCTACACCGTCCTCGGCGATGCTGTGAACCTCGCTTCTCGCCTCGAATCGCTCACCAAATACTATTCAGTTGGCATCATCATCGGCGAAGAGACCCAACGGAAAACGGCCACTGACTTTCTCTACCGCAAACTCGACAGTGTCCGCGTGCAAGGGAAAGAAAAAGTAGTTCACATCTACGAGCCTCTTTGCGAGCTCTCTAAAGCGACCCCAGACCTTCGCTCCCAGGTTGATCTCCACCACAAAGCATTCGACGCCTACCTCCATCAGCGATGGGATGAAGCCGAACTTTTCTTTCAACAACTTGCTTCTATCAGCGAAGGGCTCTATCACGTCTACCTTCAACGGATCGCCCATTTCCGCACCTCGCCCCCAGGTCCTCAATGGGACGGCACATACATCCTCGAATCGAAATAACCACAGAGAAAAAAGAAGCCGCGAAACGCGGAAAAAATCCACCACTGAGCTCAGTGGTGCAATCTTTTTTCTTTGAGACCTAGGCTTCTGGGTTGTGAATAATGTTTTGATGGGTATGATGCGATTTTAGGAGTGATTTAGAGCATGGTTTGGCAAACGAGCATTTTGGTGAAAGGGCTTACGCCTGAAGATCTCTCCATAGTGCGCAAATGCATGGTCGAAAAACCGATCGAAATCGATGAATACCTCATCCGCGAAGGAGATACTGGAAGCGATTTGTTTTTCATCGAGAGCGGCGCTTTCGAGGTGCTGAAGAACGATTGGGTCGCTGATCAGAGATACCGACTCACGATTTTAAAGCCAGGCGAAGTGACGGGCGAGATGGCGCTCTTTGGCGACAACCAACGGTTTGCCTCGGTGCGGGCCATCGAGCCGTCGAAAGTGTGGGTTCTTTTACTCGATAAATTGGTCAAGCTATCGCCCGAAGTTGCGTCGAAAATCACCAAGAATTTAGGTTCGTTGCTCGCTTCGAGATTGTCTGCGACAAATCAGACGGTCGTCGGAGCTCTCAAGAGGGAAATTTGGCAAGCCAAGAAACGGTCGGCGATGAGCGGGATTGCAGTGAAGGTGATCTGCGCGATTGTGCTTTACCAGGTGATCGTACAACTTATAATGCCGTATGTTGGACCCGGCCACTTTTCATTGATTAGCCCCTTCTTCGTCGTCTCGGGGGGATGGCTCTGTTATCGATTGCTCCGCCAAAACGATTATCCTCTCAAAATGTACGCCGTTACGACCAGAAACTGGAGAAGAGCTCTCTGGGAATCAGTGCTATTTACAATTCCCTTTCTAGTGGGGATCTTTTTGGTCAAACTCAGACTGTTCGATGTGGCGATGAAGGGTGCCCATATTTCCTTTTTCAAAGAGGCTATTGGATCGATTTCCCCCTTCCTCACTTCATGGGTCATTCTGACCAATATCCTTTTTTCTCCGATCCAAGAATTCATCTTCCGCGGGGTTATCCAATTCACTTTGCACCGCTTTTTAATGGTGCGACACCGAGCGCTCGTCTCCATCCTCCTCACAAACTTGATCTACGTCCAGACTCACTTTTACTGGAACTTTTCTCCTCTTCTACTCATTCCTGGAATCTTTTGGAGCTGGATGGTGATTCGCCACCGGACGCTGATCGGCGTGAGCGTCTCTCACATGATGATGGTGGCGTGGCTCTATTTCATGATTGAAATCCCGACAGCCTAATGTTCAGGAGGCACTTGCGCATAGCGGTCTGGTTTCTGCTACTCCCATTTTCTCTCATCGCAGTCGTCCCCCCCGATTTCTTCTCGGTGGCGAGCGGCGTATTCGATCTTTGGCGCGATAAATGGCGCAGCTGGGAATTTGAGATGGAGTACAAGTTCCACGTTAAATGGCTTACCTCTCCGCTCCGATGTCTTGAGTTTCGCCCCCTCGTCGGCATCATGGCCAATGCGAAGGGCTCCGGTTATCTATATGGAGGGATCAATTTTGATCTCCTCTTCTTCGATCACCTCCTTTTCGCCCCCGGCTTTGCTGCCGGTTACTATTGGCAGGGGCACGGAAAGGACCTCGGTTACCCCCTCGAGTTTCGCTCCGGAGTCGAAGTTGCCTGGCAATTCTCCGATTGGAGGCGTCTCGGCCTCCATTTCTACCACCTCTCCAATGCGAGTCTTGGAAATAGAAATCCAGGTGAAGAATCTTTAGTACTTTATTACGATATTCCAATAAAAAAAGGCTTCCCTTTTTCTAAATAATTTGAATAATTAATCAATTAGTTGTAATAATAAAGTGTTAGCGGTAGTGCGCCCTACCGCGCATGTCCAATGCGAGCAGAGTGGGGAAGCTGTGAGCCAAGAATTGCCATTTGAACCGTTTTCTTTTATTCATGATCCTCATTATCAAACGATTATCAGCTCGTTTTTCAATCTTCTCTTCGATCCTGTATCCGATTCCCGGATCATTCCTCTTTCTGATGGAGACAAGCTTTGTGTAGAGGTGACGACGCCCCTCGGTTGGAAACCGACCGATCTCACCGTCGTCATGGTGCACGGCGCTTGTGGTTCGCACCAGTCGCCTTACCTTGTTCGAATGGTGAAACGACTAGAACCTAAGAACATCCGCTCTGTTCGCGTCAATCTCCGCGGTTGCGGATCGGGGAAAGGGCTCGCCAAGCACAGCTACCACGGTGGGCGGAGCGAAGACGTGTTTGAGGTTCTCAAAACTCTTAAGCGAGGAACCCCTGATTCGCCGATGCTTCTCATCGGGTTTTCTCTCGGTGGCAACATTGCCCTTAAATTGGCGGGTGAGCTCCATTCTCTCGGCCAAGAATACCTGAAAGCAGTGATTGCGGTGAGCCCACCTGTTGATCTCTATTCGAGCGTTCAGATGATTAGCGATCCCGCGAATGTGATGTACGAGCGCTATTTTTACAAGCTGCTCCGCGAAGATGTCCTTTACCGGCAGAAAGTCTTCAAAGATCTCCCCCGTGTCCAACTCCCCAAAGAACTCAAGCTCTATGAGTTCGATCAGCTCTATCTCGCGCCCTACTGCGGTTTCAAAAGTGCGATGGATTACTATGAAAAGTGCAGTTCAATCTATGTCATTGAAAACATTGCAGTTCCCTGCAAAATTCTCCTCGCGGAAGACGATCCGATCATCTCTTCCAAGAGTCTTGATCAATTCCATCTTCCCTCCCATATTGAGGTTTACAAGACGAAGAAGGGGGGGCATATGGGTTATCTCAGCAATCCTAGGAGCGAAACAGGCTTCTATTGGCTCGACTCGCTCCTCGTCCGTTGGATAGACAGCTTTTAAAGTGCAGAACGCAGAATGCAGAAGTCAGAGTGCAGAACTATTAGAAAAGCGTTTCGAACCTGGGGCAGCGGGGAGCACCCGACTGCTAGTTCTGCATTCTGCACTCTGACTTCTGCGTTCTTCTTAGGCTTCCGCGGGTTTTGCGAATTGCTTGTTGAGCGAGCGAACAGAGAGGATCCAGAAGAGGACCGTGCAAGTGATGAGGGGGAGAAGGAAGTGAGTGATTGAAAGGACAGAGCCTGCTCCGGCGATCTGAATCAAGAGAATTTGGAGCCATGCGGCTCCCGATTTTCCCAAGCGAGAACCGATGACATCAATCGCGGCCTTTCCTTTAACTTTCGATTCTTGATCGAGCGGGATATAGGCCATTTCCTTGGTCGCGTCGAAAAAGGAATATTTCATCACTTTGGTGGAGATGTTTTGGAAGGCGCCAAAGGCGATAATGAGGAGGAGAGGCGTAAGGCCGAACGAGGTGGTCAGGGGAGCGATCCACTCTTGGTTCATAAAGAGGAGAAGGAAGAGGAGGCTGGTCGAACCGATGACGATCGGCGGGAGCTGAGCGCAAAAGTGCCATCCGAATCGGCGGAGGATGAAGCCACTGAAAAAGAGGGAGATTGCGAGGGAGCAAAGACCCACAGAAGAACTGACGGTTGCCATGAACGATTGGTAGGCGCCTGTTTCGGGGAAAGCGAGTTTGAGGTTGGCCTTCCATGTGACCTCAGTGAGATTGATCGTGAGGCCGTAGGCGACGACCATGACTGCGATGGAACGGAGCTCTTTTGATCGGAGGATGAATTTGATGCTGTCTTTGAGGGAAAGCTTGGTCTTTTGATTGAGGGAGACTGCCTGTTCTGGCTGATAGAGTCGTTCGTCTTTGGCGACTGAACGGGTGAGGATCCAATGGAGGAGCATAATCATGCCGCCGAAGAAGAGGAGACAGAGGACGAGGCTTTGGAGCCCCGCGCCAAAGTCGGGGCCGAGATGCTTTCGAGTAAAGTAGATGACGAGCGGACCGGTAAAGATCTGAGCGAGATCGCCTCCGGCGATGAACAGGTTATAGCACCGCTTCGCCTCATTGAAGTTGCATAGCTGGTTGACAAATCCCCAGAAGAGCAAGAAGATGACGATCTGTCCCCACAGCTCTGCACT
>JAGWKU010000052.1 GCA_028873375.1 Verrucomicrobiota bacterium | reverse complement strand
GACGGCACTTGTGCCAATCAAAAAAGTGGGATAGAATTGCTCGCAACTCGCTGATGTGTTTCATTATACCTCGCTGTTTGATAACCAACGAGATATGATCGCTCTTCAGCGAGTTCTTTCCATCAACTTATTTTTTGTCCAGTACAGAGCCAAATCTCTAACGATTTTGTAATCAATACCCGCCTTGATAAGCAATATTATGATAGTAAAAGCGACGAAGTAGTGATGAACTTGTTGAATGACCTAGCAGCACCCGAAAAAGCAGCAGAAAAAGCAGAGAAATTCGTCCAGATTTGCCGACAAAAAGCTATTTATATAAGTGACCCTTTCTTTTGGGAAGCTGTTTGCGCGTTTGCACAAGGAAATACCGATCAGATGAAGGTGAAGTTTGCTGCTATGGTGACTCCAGATAGTCTCTATGTTCGCTATGACCATCCTTTTAAGTCGACCATTCCTCATCATTTACATCTTATTTCTCTTAAAAAACTGAATGGAACAGAAAGACTCGTGACCAAGCTTTGGGTTTACGTCCTTGACCATCCAGAGGTTTTGCCAGTTATTCCAAAGAAACAAACGCTTGAAGATCCTTCACAGAAGGTGTGAGACGCGTAAGAAAAAGCTCTCCAGGCAGGTGGAGAGCTTGAGATTGCGGTCGAAGGCGAGACGGGCTTCTTCGAGGGGCTCTTCCCATTTGGGAAGGAGCCCGGTGGATTGTTCTGGGAAGTGGAGGTGGGGTGAGGTGGGATCGATGCGGCGGAGCTCTTGGTCGCGGTAATAGAGAGCGATGGAGGCGAAGAGGTCAGAGATGCGGGTGTGGCGAAGAAGGGGCTCTTCTGTTTCGAGGAGGCGGTCGATTTGCTCGAGGACGGGAGTGAGTTGTGGATAGGGAGGTGGATTGGCGAGGAGAGTGAAGAGAAGCTGGCGGGCCTGTTCGAGTTGGGGGTGGTTGGCGAGTTCGAGAGCGCGGGCGGCGGAGCCGCGTGCGAAGAGGGCGAAGCGGGAGGGAAGATTGTGGGTGGAGAGGATCGCTTCAAGGTGGGCGTTGGAGAGGGTGTGAAAGGTGAGCTTGGCGCAGCGGGAGACGATGGTGGGGAGGATGGCATCGGGCTGGGAGCTGACGAGGAGAAAGTAGCTATCGAGGGTGGGTTCTTCGAGGGTTTTTAGGAGGGCGTTGGCGGCAGCGGGTTGCATTCGATCGGCCGCGTCGATGAGGAAGCATTTGGCGGGGGCTTCGAAT
Source organism: Verrucomicrobiota bacterium (assembly GCA_028873375.1). Lineage (GTDB taxonomy): Bacteria > Chlamydiota > Chlamydiia > Chlamydiales > SM23-39 > CAITMJ01. The sequence continues at coordinate 10,671 of JAGWKU010000052.1, read as the reverse complement.
GGAGTTTCGTGAGCTTCTTCGATCGCTTTGCGAAAGGCTTCGATGGAGTGGAGGCCGCTTTTTCCTTCAGGAGCAATCAGGTGAAAATCGGGGTGGTTCGAAAGCTCTCTGCGGGGGTGTAGAAGGCGATGAGCTAGCGCAAGAGCGAGCCTTTTTTTGCCGACGCCGTCGGGGCCGGCAAAGAGAATGGTATTTGGAAGCTGATTGGTGATTAGGGCTTTATCGAGGTAGGCTTTGATCGAGTCGTGGCCGAGTATTTGATCGAATGGGTTCATGTTATTGAACATAATTCATCTTGAGCAACGGCGCTAGGTAATCCATCGCTTCTTCGAAGACTTTATTCGGGGGTCTGCCTGCGTGGATGAGTTTGAGTCGCTCAGGATGTTGCTTGTGAAGGAGGTGATAGCCTTCGCGGATTTTGGTGTGGAAGGCAAGGGTTTCTGATTCAATGCGGTCGTGAGCGCGGGTTCCTTTGGCGCGGAGAAGCCCTTCTTGGGGATCGATGTCGAGGTAGAGGGTGAGGTCTGGAGTGAGGCCTTGAGAGATGAAGTTGCAGAAGGTGGAGACGGGCTCGAGGCCGAGGCCGCGGGCATGGCCTTGGTAGGCGATGGAAGAGTCGTTGAAGCGGTCGCAGAGGACGATATTGTGGAGTTGGAGGGCGGGACCGATCACTTCGGCGATGTGTTGGGCGCGGGAGGCGAGGAAGAGGCAGAGCTCGGCATGGGGGGTCATGGAGGGGCCGGCGGTTTTTTGGAGAAGGAGTTCGCGTACTTTTTCGCCGAGATGGGTGCCACCGGGCTCGCGGGTCTTGAGGATGGGCAGGCCTTGCGCGTGGAGCGTTTTTTCGATCTCTTCAATGAGGGTGGTTTTGCCGGCGCCTTCCCCCCCCTCAAATGTAATGAAGAGACCTTTTCTCATTCTACCGCGGCGGCTTCGATTTTCTGTGCTCCGACGACGAGGTCGTTCGTTTCCTTGAGGTTGACGAGGCGGACGCCTTGGGTCGAACGACCCATGACGCGAACGTCAGTCATTGGAATACGAACCGCTTGGCCTCCAGATGACATGAGGAGGACGCTGTCGGCGTCAGAGACGCTGAGTGCGGCGACGACCATGCCATTTCGTTCTGAGGTGATGATCGATCGGACGCCCACACCGCCGCGATTGGTTTGGCGGAAGTCAGCGACTTTAGAGCGCTTGCCGTAGCCATTTTCACAGACAGTGAGGATCGATTGGTCGATGGTGACGACTTCACAACCGACGACGATGTCTTTCTCGTTTTTGAGGGTGACGCCTCGGACGCCGCGAGCGACTCGGCCGACAGGGCGAACAAGTGATTCGTCAAAGCGGACGGCCATGCCGTTGCGAGTAAAGAGCATGATTTGTTGGCCGGCATGGGTCATGCGGGCGGAGATGAGCATATCGCCTTCGTCGATGTTGAGGGCGTAGACCCCTTTGCGACGGGGGTTGGCAAAAGCGGAGAGCTCGGTCTTCTTCACGACGCCTTTGAGCGTTGCGAGGAGGATGCAGGCCTGTTCTTCAAAGTTGCGAACACGGAGGATTGCAGCGACTTTCTCATTCTCTTGGAGGTCTTCAAGCAGATTGATGATGGGTCGTCCTTTCGTGCGGCGGCCCGTCTCAGGGATCTGCCATACTTTGGTCCAGTAGCAGCGGCCAAAGGTGGTGAAGAGGACGAGGGTGTCGTGGGTCGAGGCGACGTAGATGTTTTTGAGGGTATCGGCCTCTTTTTTCATCTCCATGCCGATGACGCCGGCGCCACCGCGTCGTTGTTCGCGGAAGGTGTCGACAGGCATACGCTTGATGTAATCGTCGTTCGAAATGGTGATGACGACTTGCTCGTCGGCGATGAGGTCTTCCATTTGGAACTCCCCTTCGGCGGCGACAATCTTCGTCTTGCGCTCTGACTTGTGGATTTTGCGAAGGTCTTCTAGCTCTTCACGGATGATGTCGCGGACCATCCCTTCAGAAGCGAGGACGGCTTTGAAATGAGCAATTTTTTGGAGGAGATCTTTGTATTCGCTGTCGATCTTCTCATGTTCGAGGCCGGTGAGCTGATAGAGGCGCAGATCGAGGACGGCGTTGGCCTGTTTCTCGGAGAGGCCAAAGCGGCCCATCAGTTCGGTGCGGGCACCATCGCGATTTGAAGAAGCGCGAATGAGTTTGACCACTTCGTCGAGGTGATCCAGCGCTTTGAGGTAACCTTCGAGGATGTGGGCGCGGGCTTCGGCGCGGGCGAGCTCATAGCGAGTTCTGCGGCGAATCACTTCAATGCGGTGGTCGATCCACGCGCTCATGAAGTGTTTGATGTTCATCGTGCGGGGCAAGCCATGGTCGAGGGCGAGCATGTTGCAGCCAAAAGTGATCTGCAGGTCGCTGTTTTTGTAGAGCTGATTGATCGAGACGTCAGGGATTTCTCCGCGCTTGAGTTCGAGAACAAGGCGCAGTCCATCTTTGTCCGATTCATCGCGGATGTCAGAGAGGCCGGTGATCACTTTGTCATTGATCAACTGGGCAATCTGCTCGATGAGGCGCGATTTATTGACGTTGTAAGGAATTTCGTCGACGACAATCGATTGTTTGTTGTTTTGGCCATCTTCGACACGCATGGAGGCGCGGAGGAGCAATTTGCCGCGGCCGGTGTGATAAGCTTCTTTGATACCGCGATAGCCGCAAATGACGCCACCTGTAGGAAAGTCAGGACCGGGCATCACTTTCATCAGCTCATCGATCGTGCATTGGCGGTTTTCGAGAACGAGAAGAGTCGCGCTGATGAGTTCGCCAAGGTTGTGAGGAGGGATGTTGGTCGCCATACCGACGGCAATGCCAGAGGAACCGTTCGCGAGGAGGTTGGGGAATTTCGCGGGGAAAACGGTCGGTTCTTGCTTGGTCTCGTCGTAGTTGGGAATCATCTCGACGGTCTCTTTGTCGAGGTCTTCCATCAGGGCCATGGCGGCTGAAGTAAGACGTGCTTCCGTATAACGCATTGCAGCGGGTGGATCGCCGTCGATCGAGCCGAAGTTTCCTTGGCCGTTGATGAGGCTGTAGCGCATCACCCAATCTTGGGCGAGGCGGACGAGGGTTGGGTAAATCACCGTTTCGCCGTGAGGATGGTAATCGCCGGAGGTGTCGCCGGAAATTTTAGCGCACTTACGGTGTTTGGCGCCGGGGCTCAAGTTGAGTTGCCGCATGGCGTACAGAATGCGCCGCTGAGAGGGTTTGAGCCCATCTCGAACGTCGGGAAGGGCGCGCGAGATAATGACCGACATCGAGTAGCGAAGGTAACTTTCCTTCATTTCCTCTTCGACGTTGCGCGGGACAATCACTTCATCTTTTGTGTACGACATGTTGTATCTCTTATATATCTAGGTTTTTCACGGATAGAGCATGTTGCTCGATAAAGAGGCGGCGAGGTTCGACCTCTTCGCCCATCAACATCGAGAACATCCGGTCGGCGGCAATGGCATCGGGCAACGTCACCTTAACGAGGGTGCGTGTCGCCGGATCCATGGTCGTATCCCAGAGTTGGTCGGCGTTCATCTCGCCAAGACCTTTGTAGCGCTGCAGTTCGACCCCTTTTCGTCCGTTGACTCGGACAGCGTCGATCAGCTCGCGCATTGTGTAGTAAGGCGTTACTTTTCCGCCCTCTTCGAGGATTTCAAAGAGCTCTCCTTCGGCGACCATGTATCGTTCGAAATAGAGTCCAAAAGTAGCTAGTCTCTCTTCGAGAGTGCGGAGGCGGTTCGGATCAAACAGCTCGACAAAGACGATCGGCTTGATCACAAAGGCTTTCATCTCTTCGGTCACCTCTTCTGGAGGAATCGAAGCGAGAGTGTCTTGGTGGGTTTGCCGCTGGTGTTCTTCGTTTTCCTTTTTCAAGGCGACGAGCTCTTCTTCCGAGTAGACGAATTTGTAGCTGTTTTGGGTCGCGACTTGGTACTGCGGCCACAAGCCTTTCTTCGCCGCGAGAAACTCGCGGAAGGGAACCCCTTTTCGTTCGATCGATGCGATGAGCGCTTCGACTTCGAGGATGAGCTCGAAGAGGGTTTCCATTTGTTGCTTGTCGAAAGAGGTCTGCGATTTCGCCTTTCGAATGACGATATCGCTCATCCCTAAGCGGAGTAGATATTCATCCATCTCTTTTTCCGAGTGGATGTACTGGCTCACTTTCTTACGGGTTACTTTGAAGAGCGGAGGACGAGCGATGTAGATGAAGTTGTTCTCAATGAGCGCTGGCATGTGGCGATAGAAGAATGTGAGGAGCAGCGTTCGAATGTGAGAGCCGTCGACGTCGGCGTCGGTCATGATGATGACTTTGTGGTAGCGGAGTTTTGCGAGGTTGAAATTGTCCTTTCCAATGCCGCAACCGAGAGCTGCGACCATGGCGCCCACTTCCGTGTTTTGCAAGACTCTTTGCAAGCGCGCTTTTTCAACGTTCAAAATCTTACCGCGGATCGGCAAAATGGCCTGGAATCTTCGATCGCGCCCCGACTTCGCTGAGCCGCCGGCCGAGTCTCCCTCGACGATGTAGATTTCGCAGAGCGCAGGATCGCTCTCTTGGCAGTCGGTCAATTTGCCGGGTAGCCTTGCGGAGTCGAGCGCCGTTTTGCGGAGCGTCAGCTCGCGGGCTTTTTTCGCGGCCTCGCGCGCTTGAGCGGCAATGATCGCCTTTTCGGAGATCAGTTTGGCAATCCCTGGATTTTCATCGAGGAACGTCGTTAGCTGTTCGCCGACGATCTGCTGCACAATGCCAGCTACTTCGCTGTTGCCGAGTTTTTGCTTGGTCTGTCCTTCGAATTGCGGATTGGGCACTTTGCAGGAGATAACGGCGGTCAATCCCTCGCGCATGTCATCGCCGCTAACAACGATCTTGTCGGTTTTAAGGATCGCATTCCCCTTCATGTAATTGTTGAGAACGCGAGTCAGCGCCGTTGAAAATCCGGTGAGATGGGTGCCGCCCTGGCGGGTGGCGATGTTGTTGACGTAGGCGTGAATCGTTTCGGTGTAGGTGTCGTTCCACTGCATGGCCACTTCAAATTCAACGGGGCCGTCGTGTCCTTCTTTCACCGCATGGATGTAGATCGGCTTAGGGAAGAGAGGGATTTTTCCTTCGTTCAAGTAGCTGACGAACGAAGAGATGCCGCCGGCATAATTGAACCGGACAGGCTCTCGATTCGCATCGCGCTCATCGTGGAAAATAATCGTAATGCCTTTGTTCAAAAAGGCGAGCTCACGCAGCCGCTTGATCAAGATATCGTAATCGAAGCTAACTACCGAAAAAATCGAATCGTCGGCCCAAAAAGCGATCTTAGTCCCTCGCTTCGTCGTCGTCCCGAGTTTTTTCAGAGGAGTGACTGGCTTGCCTCGTTCAAAGGTCATCTCGTACATGTGTCCATTTTTGGACACCGTCGCGAGCAATTTTTTCGAGAGGGCGTTGACGCAGGAAACGCCGACGCCGTGCAAACCGCCCGACACTTTGTAGGTATTTTTGTCGAACTTGCCGCCCGCGTGGAGAATCGTCATGACCACTTCAAGAGCGGTTACATCGCGCCCCTGCTTAGCCGATTCTTTTTCGTGTTTTTCAATCGGAATGCCGCGGCCATCGTCTTCGACGCTGCAGCCGCCATCGGCATGGAGAGTGACTAAGATTTGCGTGCAATATCCCGCCATCGCTTCGTCGATGCAATTGTCGACGACCTCGTAGACCAGTTGGTGCAGTCCGTTGGTATGTGTATCGCCGATATACATCCCGGGACGCTCCCGCACTGCCTGGAGGCCTTCTAAGACAGTGATGGAACTGGCGGTATATTCTTTTTCTTGCATCGTCATTTTGTTCTCCTAACCGACTCTAAACTTGAGCCCTCGAATCGAAAATTTCTCCTGCAACCGCTTGAGCAATCGAGGTCTTTCGTGTTGCGACAACAAACTATATAGAGTAGAACTTTTTACTTTCACCGTCAAGATCCCGTCGTCAAAAGAAACGGCTTCCGTCAATGGAGCCATCTGCTCGCCGATGATCTGAGGCCACGCAGAAAAGATCTCTTCGCTCGATTGCCCCGCCTTTTCGCGGATGGCTTTCAATCCCTCGCCCAGCAGATCTGATAGCTGCTTACTCGGGTTTTCAATCCCGTCGTAATTTCGAGGCGTTCTACGAATCGATTTCATCCCCCCATCATAGTTTAATTCCACATGTTTTTTCAATCAAATTCGGAAGTCAAAAATCAGCCGGGGGAAACCCCCTGGAAAGGTGGAATTCCGACTTTGGATTGAAATTATTTATATAAGGAGGTAAGCAAAGGATAACAAGGGGTGAATATGGCAAAAGATGTGATCATTGTGACGGGTAGTTCGGGCCGAATTGGCTCCAATGTCGTCAAAGCGCTTGGCAACGAATACAAAATCATCGGATTTGAACTCCTCAAATCGCTCTATGCGACGGCCGATGAAGAGCTCGTTCCGGTCGATCTTGCCTCCGACGAAAGCGTCCACATGGCGTTTCGCCACATTAAAGCCACTTACGGCACTAAAATCGCCGCCGTGATCCACCTGGCCGCCTACTACAGCTTTAGCGAGCAGCACTCGCCTAAATATGAACTCATCACCGTCCAAGGGACCGAAAGACTCCTCAAAGAGCTCCAAAACTTTGAAGTCGAGCAATTCATTTTCACGAGCACCATGCTCGTCCACGCTCCCTGTCAGCCAGGCCATCCAATCACTGAAGACTCCCCCATTGTCCCTACCTGGGATTACCCCCTTTCCAAAGTGCACACGGAAAAGGCGATCCACGAAATGCGCGGGAAAATCCCCTCAGTCATTCTCCGCGTCGCTGGCGTCTATGACAATAAATGTCATTCGATTCCGATCAGCCATCAAATCCAGCGCATTTACGAAAAACAGCTCGAAAGCCATCTCTTCTCGGGCGATATCACGCACGGCGCCTCATTCGTCCACATGGATGACCTGATCGAAGCAATTTGCCTCACCGTCAAAAATCGAAAAAAACTCCCTGCAGAAACCGTTCTCCTCATCGGCGAGCCAAAGACGATGAGCTACGACGCAATGCAACGGGAAATCTCCCATCTCCTCTACAACCGAGAATTTAAGACATTCAGCGTCCCCAAGCCGCTCGCTAAACTCGGCGCCTGGGTTCAGTGCCATAAGCCCTTTGGCCCAAAACCATTCATCCAACCTTGGATGATCGACCTCGCTGATGACCACTACGAACTCAATATCGACCGAGCTCAACGGCTCCTCGGCTGGACGCCCAAACACTTCATCGGCGAAACCTTGCCCATCATGATCGAAGACCTGAAACACGATCCAGCAGGCTGGTACAAATTCAACCAGCTCGACATGCCTCGCCGCATGCGAAAAAAAACAGGATCTTCATGATCGCTTTTTTCGCAGCGCTCCTCGGCCTGTGGCTCATTGCCTCTCCTGCCACATTTGGTTATACCCAACACATCCTCGCCTGGAGCGATTGGATCTCAGGCGCCCTTCTTCTGTTTTTAGGGCTCTTTCTTCGCACTCGCACCATCGCCACCTGGAGTTATGCCCTCATTGGCCTTTGGCTGGGATTTGCACCCCTCGCCTTTTGGGCTCCCAACGTCGCCGCTTATCTCAACGAAACAACCGCCGGCGTCCTCGCCATCGCTCTTTTCCTCAGCCTCCCCGCTTGGCCCCGCCAACTCCCCGACACCGGCCCCTCCATTCCTCCCGGCTGGTCCTATAACCCCTCCTCCTGGCCACAACGTCTCCCCATCGCCTTTCTCGCTTTTCTCGGCTGGATGTTCTCCCGTTACATGGCTGCCTACCAACTCGGTTACATCCACACCATGTCAGACCCCTTTTTTCCCGACGGCACCCTCCACGTCATTACCTCTGACGTCTCGAAAGCTTTTCCCATTCCCGACGCTGGCCTCGGCGCCCTCGCCTATTCACTCGAAATGCTCTCCACATTTAAAGGCGGCGATCGAAGATGGCGCACCATGCCTTGGATGGTCCTTGTTTTTGGCCTCCTCGCCATTCCCCTCAGCCTCACGAGCGTCATCCTCATCCTCCTCCAACCACTCATCGTCGGCGCCTGGTGCACCTGGTGCCTCCTCACCGCCTTTTGCATGCTCATCCTCATGGCCCTTTCCCTCGATGAAGTGATCGCCACCCTCCAATACCTCCGCTACTCCAAAGAAAAACCGCTTCTCCCCCTCCTCTTTCAGGGCGGCCTCTGCCCCTCCGCCAAAGCAGACACCCGCACCCCCTCCCTCGACGCCCCCCTCCATACCCTCCTCAAGGCCTCCGCCTGGGGGCTCACCTTCCCCTGGACTCTCCTCGCTGCCGCCCTCCTCTCCGCCTGCCTGATGTTTATACCTAACCACTTTGCTCTTAGGAACTTAATTCAAGATCTCGACCACGCCATCGGCGCCCTCCTCATCGTCACCTCTATGGTATCCTTCTCCGAAATCGCCCGCCCCCTCCGCTGGCTCAACCTCCCCCTCGCCGCCGCCATCGCCCTCACGGCCCTTTTAACCACCTCCGGCCCTTCCTTCTGGGCCGAATTCCTCCTCTGTCTTGCAATTGCCCTCCTCTCCATTCCCCGGGGGGAGATCTGCGAGAAAACCACCTGGAAATAACACGCAACATCCTAATAAATAAAGACTTAATTTAATAATTAATGAAATTTTTTTAAATTGATATTAAACGTTAAAAAATGTTATAATATTTCATTATGAACGAAACAAAACCACTATCTTCTAACGAACAAACAAAAACCCTTTTTGTCCGGCGTCAGCAATTTACAAAAATAGCGCAAACGATGGAGAAAGTAGGGTTGGTCGCTTTGCCGATATTTGCCATAGTGGCAACTTTATGCATTTTTTTCCCACCCCTTGCCTCAGTAAAGTTCGCAGTCCTCCTTAGCAGCGGAATCATCTTTACATTAGGACATGGCGCATGGCTCCTTTCCAAGATCGCCATCCTGCAGTGTAAAAAGAAAGAACAAGCAATCGAAGAAGCGAGCACGCTAAAGAAAATCGACGAAAACGCGATCATTATTAAAGAGACACTTGCTGAAATAAGATTAGGCCTAAATCCCCTTCTCCAAGAGCAAATTGCAATCCATACAGAATTAAAAAAATTCACAACTCTGATTGAAATGATTCAGAAGAAAATGCCGGGAGCATCTCCTAAAAAAGAACAAATTGAAGACACACAGTCGAAATTAACAGAATTACAAACCAGAATTGAGATACTCGAACAAGAGCACCAGTTAAAACAGAGCGAAATCAACAGAAGCTGTCTCGAAGAAAAAGAAGCAGCTTCTTTGGAAGATACGATCCGCATACAAGAAGAGATGGTGAGCTATTTAAAAGAGACAAAAACCCTTACGGATCTATTCATAAACTCCTCAATGCCTCTCTACGAGCAGTTAAAGGAAAAAACTAAAGACAAATGCAAAGAAATTTGCCAAATAGCGACCGATCTAGGCATCTCCACATACCCATTCTTCGCTATACTGTCGGAAAAATCATGAGCTCAGGCCCTTCTAACCTTTCCCTTCCCTTGCCCGTTGTTCAGCCTCTCGAAGCGTCCGTAGCTCCGCTCCCAGCTCCTATTCAAAAGAGCGATTTGAACATCACGGTCAAGACTCCTTCGCGAGTGGTGAGCTGTCCGCAAGTCGTGCAAATCATCTGGAAAGGGTTTAAGTTTTTCCTCGACCTCGTTCTCTGGATCACGCAGCTCAGTAGAGTGCGCGATTACTTTTTCCCCAAGTTCCAAATGGCCTTGTATGAAGACATCGTCCTCTCTCCGTGTCACCGCCACTTAGTCGGCGCTAAAACCAGCGTCGTCCTCAACTACCTCCACCAGTTTTTCAAACGAGAAAAAGACACTCCACCAGAACTTTTGGCTCAATTGAAACAAGCTGCGCAGTGGAGCAAGAAAGTCGAAGCGGCAGAAACCTCTTGGACCCACGGAAACAGACAGAAGCACCTCTTGGCCCTTTCTAGTGAGATCTCTCGAGCCATTGAAAAATTAAAAGCGGGAGAATCGACCCTCGTACCGGGAGGGATCATCGCTGGCGAGGCAATCCCGCCGGTTGGAAACCATTACACCCTCTACCGTGTCACCCGCGAAGGAGACACCTACCGCTTTGAAATCTGGTCCCGCGACCCATCCCTCGGAGAAGAAGTCACCCTCTTAAAAAAAGGCAAAGAGAAAGTCTTGTCGGCGACGAGCTTCCACTCCCTGACAAAAGAGGAAATCTCCAACCGCTCATTCTGGCATGCCCTCCTGTCGCTCCAAATGGACAAGCTTCTAGACGATGCAACAGAGCCCATGCGTTTTGCTTGTTTTGCTAATCCGTTGATAAATATGGCCGGACCTCTTGCCAAACAATTACTCCCTCAACAAATGGGTGGTTCTTCTCCCGAGGTCTCTCCTCCATTTGAAAAGCTCTTCGCTCCATTCCAAGATCGCCAAGTAGACCCTTCTTCCTATGGTCCTGAAAGTTACCATGTGAAGCGAAGGCTCTGCCGCGTGCAAAACCTCTGGAGCATGCTGTACGATAAAGAGAATGGCTCTGAAAAGGTCTCACGCCGCAAGCTCCGCCTCTCTCTTGAGACCCTCTACCGCTATTTTGAAGCGACTCACTCTGATTTG
>JAGWKU010000141.1 GCA_028873375.1 Verrucomicrobiota bacterium | reverse complement strand
GCGCCACTATATGGAGTTGCCCCCATATCGTGCGACTTGCATGCCTCATCCACGCCGTCAGCATTCGATCTGAACCAAGATCAAATTCTCAATAGAAAAATATTTATGACGAGAGTCTCTCAACTTGCGTTGAGAGCTCGAACAAACTATTTTCCCGCACTCTTCTCTATTTCCACTGTCAAAGGAACCTGAACAGTCTTGCTGTTCTTTTCTTTTGTACTTTAGTCTCAAAAGAATAAAAACAATATACGCCAGGTCGTGATTTTTCCGCAAAGAATTTTGAAAAAAGAAGTGTTTTCAGGAGACAAAATGACGATCAAGAACAAGATCAAAAGACCCTGTAAACGTCTCGTAAAAAGCCAAATCAGGCGAAGCTGTTTTAGTGTGAAAAAAATAAGTGTGAAAATCTGTGCAAATCCATTTTTCTGAGTGCCAAAATCCCTCTTTCCAGTAGGTCAATTCAGCAACTGGACCGCTTTTTTCGGCTCCGCTCTTCCGGTTCGTCACGACTGCGTTTTCGAGATTTTCCTCTCGGCTTTGAAGCACTTCATCGCCACTTTTGAAAATTTTCTTTAATACGTAAAGGTGACACTCGTTTCCTTTTGAGGTGCTAAAAATTTCCATCTCGCCATCTTCACGATAGATGTATAAAGGCTCTTCTGGAAAGCCGACCAAAATTTTTTCGGGGCCCAATTGCTTAGAAAAAATCACCCATATCGACTTCTCTTCTTCCAAGGGAGCAGAAGTCATTTCCTCAGCGGGCCTTGCAACCGTCACCCACCCATCCATATCAGGCTCAACTGCCGAAAAAATTGAGGAAGAAAAAGCAATAACACTTAAAAATAGTTTTTTTATCATTTAGTTCTTTTTTATTTTAAATACATAATACATCATTCGAAAATATAACAAAAACACAAAAGATTTAAAGAGACTCTCTGAAGAGGTCGAAAAAAAAATTGAAGCAAATTAATTCAAGTATTTGCTATAGAAGTCGGTAGAGGAACTGTAAACTCCAAGGAGTCTTTTCATGTGTTATTCTACTTTTTTAGCTCAAGTGATCGGGCTATATCTTTTTCTCATGAGTATCTCAATGTTGCTCAACCAAGAGCGATACAAGAAACTTTGCGGTAGCTTTTTGAACGATCATCCTCTGATGATGGTTTCTGGCGCGGTTGGCCTGATCTTAGGATTGTTGGTCGTTGTTACCCATAACGTTTGGGTCTCCGATTGGCCTCTCTTAATTACTCTGATCGGCTGGGTGGTCTTGCTGCAAGGGATGATGAAACTTTGCTTCGTAGATGCATATACTCGCCTCGTAAAGAATATGGATTCACGCTTCGGCTGCGTCCTCGTAAGCTGGATTTGGCTGCTCGTAGGCGTCTATCTCATCTATGTTGGTTTCTATCAATAATCCTAGGCGGGAATTTTCTTCCCGCCTTATCATGTAAGAAATGTCAATCAAAAAAATTTGGGTCCACCTCCTCTCTCTTGAGGAGGTGAACCGGCGTTCAAAAAACACTCTCTCTGATCATCTCAATATCGACTTTGTCGATGTAGGGGACCGCCACCTAACGGCCCGAATGCCCGTTGAATCGCGAACGCATCAACCAATGGGCATTATGCATGGGGGAGCCTCTGCCGCTCTCGCCGAAACCGTCGCCAGCGCAGCTGCCAATTATTGTGTCGATCAAAAAGAAAAAGTGTGCGTGGGATTAGAGCTCAATATCAATCATCTTCGTCCTGTCCAATCGGGTTTTATCGAAGCGATTGCAGAGCCGCTTCATCTGGGAAGAACGACCCAAGTATGGGACATAAAAATCCATGATAGTCAACAAAGGTTGGTCTCGGTGGCTCGTCTTACTCTTGCTGTGATTGAAAAAAGAATTGAACAAAGAAAGGAAGGGCCTCTCTCGTAAGAGAGAAGCCCCCAAGAAACAATTAGCGGTTGTAGAAATTACCGCCGCGGTCACCACGCTCTCCACGGAAATCGCGTCTTTCGCCGCGATGGCCTCCGCTTCGCTCTGGTCGATCGCCCCACTCACGTCGTGGACGGAATTCGCCGCCGCCGGCTGGACGCTCTGGTCGATCGCCTGCTGGGCGGTCGCGCTGCTCAGTACGAGCCCAGTCGATGACGAGGGTTTTGCCTTGGAAAGGCTGGCCATTCAAGGCTTCTTTTGCTTTGCCGGCAGAGTCAGCGGTATCGAAACGGACGAATGCAAATCCGCGGGATCTTCCCGTGAATCGGTCCATTACGATCTTCACATCTTCTACTGCACCAAAGGTGCCAAAGAGTTCGCGAACTTGATCTTCATTCGCTTCGAAATTGAGATTGCCGACATACAACTTTTGATTCTGTAAATTCATTGAAAAATTCTCCAAAAAAGACCCTGGTACACGGCCAGACTTTCAGCGAAATATGTTTTTGGGAGCTGAGCAGACAAGGACCAGACTTAGGGCAAACGTTAATTAAAAAAATAAGGTATAGCAGTTGCTTATCCTTATACCCTCCTACTTTACTCGAAA
>JAGWKU010000140.1 GCA_028873375.1 Verrucomicrobiota bacterium | reverse complement strand
AGCTATTTTGCTGGATCTTGCGGAGGAGCTCCGATATCAGTGGTTCGCCAATACATTGAGAACCAGAATGCTCCACAGAATTAACGCCGGGGCGACTTACATCTCGGCCCTAAAGGGCCGAGTTTTTCGTCGTCCAAAGGATAAAAAAAGAACCGCGAAACGCGGTCAAAATTTCACCACTGAGAACACTGAGAGCGCTGAGGCCGCGAAACGTGGCAAAAAAAACATTCTGTGGTTATTCAGCAAGGTGCTTTTGGGAATAGGCCTGGAGAAGATGGTAGAGGTAAGCCTTGTCGTCGAGCTCAAGAGCAAAGGCATAGGCTTCTTGCGCGATTGCTTTGGCCTCTTCATCGTGCGTTTGCGCCCAGTGAATTTTCTCGAGGATATCGTCGCTAAAAGAGAGGTAATGTTGGCCGGGCACGAGGCCGCGATAAAACCACTCGATCCGATTCGACTCAGCTTTGAAGATGAGGCTCTGTGAAAGGAGCTGCCAACGAAAGGAAGAGGGAGTGCTTTTTCCATCGAGAGAGAGGAGGTATTTGTAGGCGGTCTGCTCGTCGGGGATGAGGGGCGATGCGAGGACTCCTTCTCTTGTAAGCCAATCGGTCATGTACATATTGAGAAGAGGCGATTGGGTGAGCCCTGCATCGAGCAAGTCGCGATAGCGGCAACTGAGAAGAGCGATGCGCGCACGGAGCCGACAATCCCAATCGAAATAAGTGTAGAGCCCGTCAGTCGGCGAGCCGCGCCACAGGGCCTTATTCATCTTCTCTTCCCAGGGAATGAGCCGAGGTTGTGTGTGAGCACCCAAGTGAGGAAATAAAACGACTTTCTGGTTGTGCTTCTCCTTGCTCCTCGCAAAGATCGGAATGGTCGTTGCTTGCAAGAGGAGCGGCCGATCAAAGGAAGGGGCTAGCGTTACGACGAAGTCGAGCGGAGGAAGCGGAGGGAGCACTCGGAGAGCGTTGAGTAGAATCTCGAGCTGCCCTCGCTGTTCTTTGGTCAAAGAATAAAGAGGTTCATAACTCGCCTGCCCTTCTTCGAAGCGAATCCGAACGAGGCCCGCTAATTCAATCCCCTGCTCTCCTTTGAGTTTTTGCAAACACATGGTAATGTCGCTGGAAAAAAAAGGGTCGCATGAGAGATCGGAAGCAATTGACTCGTGTATCCACTCAGAGCAGAGAACAAAGGGTATGAGAAAGAAAATTATTTTCATGCTGTTGTGTGGAGCTAGCTTAGCGAGTTTTGAATTTTCCTGGGACCTCATTCGCGCTAAGCTCGCTCAGCCGATGCCCGCTTGGATGGAGCGACAAATCGAAGAAGACCTTGAACTCTTCCCGGGCAAAGAGATCTCGAATGAAGCGATTGAAGCGACCATCCGCGACGTCCGCAAAATCCCATCGAGCTCGCAGGTGGGCTTCATCCGCTATCGAATTCAAAACAATCGGATCTCCGTTTCCAGTCCCACAGAAATGCTCTCGGACGTTCGAGTGGCTCACGTCGTCGAAGTATTAGAAGATTTAGCAAAGCACCTTCCCCTTCCCGATATCGAGTTTCTCTCCGCCCTCTGGGATGCCTACGATAACCCCATCTACCTCGTCTATACCCACTGCCCTGTCTTCACCATCTGCAAGTCGAAGAGCAACCGGTTCGGCGTCCTCTTCCCCGAATTTCGCCACTTCTCCTATCGCCAGCGGCTCATCAACGACATCCGGTCCACGAGCCAACACTCCCCCTGGGCTCAAAAAATGGCGAAAGCCCATTGGCGGGGCATGACCTCAGGCTGGCACTACAACCTCGACAATTGGGACACCCGCCCCCGCTCCCGCCTCGTCCTCTTCTCTAAGGCGCACCCCGACCTTCTCGATGCCGCCTTCACCTCCCCCTATTCCCTCAACTACGCCGTCAAACAAACGATGGAGCATTACGGCCTTTTCCAGCCATGGACCTACCCCGCAGCCTTCGTCTCCTACAAATACCTCATCTCGATCGACGGCAATACCTTTGCTTCCAACTTCTGGTGGCAACTCCTCTCTAACTGCGCCGTCCTCAAAAACGAATCGCCCTATGTCGAGTGGTTCTACGTCGGTCTTACCCCCAACGTCCACTACCTCCCCTACTCCCTCGACCTCTCAGATCTCAAAGACAAGCTTCTCTGGCTCCGCACACATGACGACGAAGCTCGGCAGATCGCCGAAGCGGGCCGGGCCTTCGCAGAGGAATACCTCACCAATGAAGCGCTCGTCGTCTACTTCTATCGGCTCTTACGGGCGTATGCTGCCAAATGTAAAGCTGTTCTACATGAAAAATCCTGCAATTGAATTGCAGGATAAATTGCTATTTTACTTTTCGATGATGAGGACTTTTGCCCTTCAATACTTTCATTCGTATACACAACGTGATTCAAAATTTGGGAATTTGGCAAAGCCGGCGGCCAAGATTTCCATCAGGCCGAAGGCCGGCGCGAGAGGGGCTCCCTATTTGTAATAGGAGGCCCTGAGCGCGGATGGAAAGGTTGGAATGCCGGCGCAGCCAA
>JAGWKU010000002.1 GCA_028873375.1 Verrucomicrobiota bacterium | reverse complement strand
GGCCCTCATGCTCAGTATCTCCATCTGGATGTGCAAAATGAAAATGATTGGGATGTGGCTGTTGGGCAAATCATTAAACAAAAGAAACAGTTGGATATTCTCATTAACAATGCTGGTATTACGGGATTTCAAGAGGGATTTGGGCTACAAGACCCAGAGAACGCCTCTTTGGATAGCTGGAGAAAAGTACATGCAATCAATTCAGATGGTGTTTTTCTTGGTTGTCAGAAAGCAATTCATAACATGAAGCAGCGCAGGGGCTCAATAGTAAATATTTCTTCTCGATCCGGTATGGTTGGGATTCCTGAAGCGGCTGCCTATGCAGCTAGTAAAGCAGCTGTTCGTAATCATACGAAAAGTGTCGCTCTTTATTGTTGTGAGAAGGGGTATGATATTCGTTGTAACTCTATCCATCCTGCTGCCATTTTGACGCCTATGTGGGAACCAATGCTGGGTAGTGGAGCAGAAAGGGAAGAAAGATTGACTCATATTGCTAAGGATATTCCAATGCGTAAGCTTGGAACACCTGAAGACGTGGCATATGCAGCACTTTTCTTGGCTTCCGATGAGGCAAAATATATTACGGGTACCGAGTTGACAGTGGACGGGGGTATTCTTGCTGGAAGCAGTGCGTCTCCTAAAAAGGAAGAAGGGTAAGATTTTTGATGAATTTAGAACTGGGCACCAGCTTGTTGCCTTAACGGCGCGTGCTTAGTGATTCACGGTTGGAAGGGGTTAGCAGAGAAATCGGGCGAAAAAATCAATAGTTTCGGTGCTTTAATGCGCGCGCATGCGAGCCCCCCAATTTTTAAGTCGTGCCTTTTCTCAAGACTTTCTTTTCAGGATCACATACCCGATTCCCAAAAAGAGGGCGGCGATCGGATAAAAAGTGTAAATGCTAATAGCTCCGCTAAAAGCTCCCAGAATAGGAACCAAGAAAAACCCGAGAGAATTTACTGATTGAGTAATTCCCATCGCTTTTCCCTGAGACGTGGCATGAGAAGAAATGGAAATGAGATTGAAAGTAGAACTGAGTGAAACGGCGCCCATCAGGGCTGATAGGGAATACGCAATAATAAAAGTCGTAAATGTTGGCATCAATGCGGTCAAAACAAGAAGAAGAGTTGTTAGAAGATAAGAGAGATGCGCGATAGGAAGAGTTTCCATGCGTTTGAGAAGAATCGGCTTCAAGGTAGCTCCTCCCAATGTCCAAAGGATTCCCTGAATCAAAAGACCTAGGGTGACAATTTGCTGTGAAACGCCAAATCTTTGGATGGCGTAGGCGCCATACCAAGTGACAGAATAGCCCCATCCAAGAGTCCAAATAAGCATGAGTAAAAAGAATTTTCTCATGCTTTTCATGCGTAAAGCATCTGTGATGTTGTGAAGCCCTTTGATAAGATCGAGCTGCATTTTTTTCTCGATGCGATCAAATGTCTCAGGAAAAAAGAAAAGTACGGCTATAAGGTTTAAAATTGTAAAAAAAGCAGCAATATAAAATGGGATTGCAGGGCTAAAATGGCTTGAAAGGGAAGGATCGGAAAAAATACCTCCGAGAAGCAGAGCAATAGGAAAGCTAATCCCCCATACTACGGTTAAAATACCATAATTTCTTGCCCGTTCTTTTTCATTCGGGCTCAAATCAGCGATTGAAGCATTGCAAAGTCCTTGGTTGCCAGAAAAGAGGCCCGTGAGAAACCGAGCGAAGAAAATAAGAATAATGCTCTTAAGGCTCATGGAAAATCCTGTAAGCAAATAGCCCAGGATCGTGCAGAAGATCGTACTCAAAAAAAGCTTTTTCCTGCCGAATCTGTCAGCTAATTCTCCAATCACGGGAGAACCAATGAATTGGCCAATCGGGAATGCCGCATAAAGTGCCCCCATCGCAATCAGCTTGCCCATAAAGCTGGGATTCTGGGCCATAAAGCCGTATTCAGGATTGAGAAGCAGCGGGGGGAAAAGAACGAAAACCATGCAAAAGCCAATATTGTCAATCGATGCAATGAAATAGACCGAAAATAGGGCTTTTGCCCTGGAGAAAGGTGTCATCATAAGTCTCTTTTTGTGCTATTTCGTAGCGTTGCAGAAATAGATTTTTTTGAAAACTGATAAGTCCCTGAATTAAATGGGTGGGCGTTCTCGACTAAGACTCCTTCTAAAAATTACGCAAATTTTACGCACTAGACTGGGCAAAAGTGGCTTAGATGAAATGAAAAAGGACTTATCGGTTTCCCTTTAAGTCCTTGGTTTACTTAGTGTTATTTGATTTGGTTTAATCTGAATTTTGGAGGTGGAGAGAATCGAACTCTCGTCCTTAGCAAGTTTGACAACAATGACTACATGCTTAGAACCTTCTTATTAAGTTGACCTTGCTGCAAGGTGCGGCACTTGGGGTCAACTAGGCCTTCTTGTGTCTCGAACTCCTACCTGGATAGCCCTAGAAGGCGGGGAGTTCATACCAAGATGAATGACGGTAGAAACCTGAAACTCTCGGTCAGATCTCAGCCTACCGAAACTAGGCAGCGGTTAAGCTGCGGCTTCAACTGCCGTATGAACGGATGGTTGAACTAGTTTAACAACTTTAGAGTTGTCGTTTGTGTTTTAATCGGCTTTTTTAGGAGGCCAACCGATCAACCTCCGCATGCCACTGATGCCTTACTCCTAAGTCGAAACCAAGACACCCCCGCAATGGGTATAACGAGTTACGCCCAAAGCGGGACCCTCTTGGGGGTTTAAGAAAAGACAGTCTTATTTTATCATATTCTTCCCTTTTTTTCCTAAAAGATTAATAATAAGAGCCATTGAGAGGATTAAGATATGTTTCAATTTGAGCAGGGGGAAGGTTTCCCGGCCCGGGAAGAGAGGGTCTTGAGGTTGTGGCAGGAGAAGGGGATCTTCCAAAAGTCGGTCGATGGACGGCGGGGCAAGCCGCTCTTTTCTTTCTATGACGGACCTCCGTTTGCGACGGGGCTGCCCCACTATGGCCACCTGCTGGCTGGAACGATCAAGGATGCGGTTCCTAGATACAAGGCGATGAAGGGCTTTTGCGTCCCCCGGAGGTTCGGCTGGGACTGCCATGGACTGCCCATTGAGAACGAGATTGAGAAGGCGAAGGAACTGTCTGGAGCGGCATCGATTGAGGCGTTCGGGATTGGGAAGTTCAATGAGGAATGCCGAAGCATCGTATTGAGGTACACGGGGGAGTGGAAGAAGACGGTCGACCGGATGGGCCGATGGGTCGATTTTGGACAGACGTACCGGACGATGGATTTTACCTTCATGGAGTCGGTTTGGTGGGTGTTCAAACAGCTGTATGAGCAGGGACTGGTCTATGAGGGTTTTAAGGTGATGCCCTTTTCGATGCAGTTGGGGACTCCGCTGTCGAATTTCGAGGCCAATCTGAATTACAAAGAGGTCGACGATCCGTCGATCGTGGTGGCATTCCAGAGTGTTGAGGAGCCGAATCTGTCGTATTTGGCTTGGACGACGACTCCGTGGACGCTGCCGTCCAACTTGGCGCTGATCGCCGGTTCTCAGATCGATTATGTGCGTGTGAGAGATCCTAAGAACGGAAAAGAATATATTTTAGGCGAGGCGCGTCTCAAGAGCTACTTCAAGGAAGAGGTAGAGGTCGTAGGGCGGTTGACGGGTGAGCAATTGAAGGGAAAGCGGTATAAGCCGCTTTTTCCGTTCTTTGCGGACCAGGAAGGGGCGTTTCGCATTTTGCTCGACCCTTTTGTTTCGATTGAAGAGGGGACAGGCCTTGTCCATGCGGCGCCAGCCTTTGGCGAGATGGACTTTTTCGTGTGCAAGCGGGAGGGGATCGAGCTCGTATGCCCAGTCGATAGCAATGGCCGCTTTACCAAAGAAGTGCCGCCTTATGAGGGGGTGCTTGTGAAGGACGCCGACAAGGCGATTATCCAAGAGCTGAAAAAGCACGGGCACATTTTCTATCAAGGGACGATTCGGCACCGGTATCCGTTTTGCTGGCGCTCTGACACGCCGCTCATTTACAAGGCGGTCAATACGTGGTTTATCGCGGTAGAAAAGATCAAAGATCGGTTGCTAGCGGCCAATGAGCATATTCACTGGATGCCGGGCCATATCAAGGAAGGACGTTTTGGAAAGTGGCTTGTAAATGCGCGCGATTGGGCGATCTCGAGAAACAGGTATTGGGGAACACCGATTCCTCTGTGGCGCTCGGACGAAGGCGATCTGCTGGCGATTGGCAGCGTCGCTGAGCTGGAGAAGCTGACCGGCGCGAAGGTGAAGGACCTGCATCGCCATTTCATCGATGAGCTGTCCGTTGAAAAAGACGGCAAGGTCTACCGTCGTATCTCTGAGGTATTTGACTGCTGGTTTGAATCGGGGTCGATGCCGTATGCGCAAAATCACTATCCGTTTGAGCGAGAGAAAGAGTTTGGGGCGAGCTTCCCTGCCGACTTCATCGCAGAAGGGATTGACCAGACGAGGGCGTGGTTCTATACGCTGACGGTTCTCTCGGCGGCGTTGTTCAATAAGCCGGCGTTTAAGAATGTGGTCGTCAACGGCATCATCTTGGCTGAAGATGGGAACAAGATGTCGAAGCGACTCCGCAACTACCCCGACCCACAAGTGGTCATCGACCAATACGGGGCCGACGCGGTCCGTCTTTACATGTTGAATAGCCCGGCGGTGAAGGGGGAGGATTTGCGCTTTTCAGAGCGGGGCGTCGAGCATGTGCTGCGTCAGGTGTTGATTCCGTTTTGGAACTCCTTTGTCTTCCTATCGACCTATGCGAATATCTATCACTGGAAGCCGGAGAAGAAGCACAAATCGACGGCGCTTATCGACCGATGGATCTTGTCGTTGACGCAAAAGTTAATCCACGATGTGGGGACTGCCATGGATGGATATGAGCTGAGCGAAGCGGTCGGTCCATTTGTTGGGTTTGTCGATCAGTTGACCAACTGGTATATCCGACGTTGTCGCAGTAGATTTTGGGCTGATAAAGACACGCCCGATCGGCGCGACGCGTTTGCTACGCTCTATGAAGTTCTATTGGAGCTTTCGAAAGTGGCGGCGCCGTTCATTCCATTTTTGACCGACGCGATTTACCAAGAGCTCCGCACGACTGATATGCCTGAATCGGTACACTTGTGTGACTTCCCGCACTATGACAAAGGGCAGCGCGATGAGGCGCTCGAGTTAGAGATGGCAGCAGCTCAAGCCGCAGTCAGTTTGGGTCATGGTCTGCGCAAAGAGTACAAATTGAAAGTGCGACAACCGCTTGCGAAGGCTCACTTGATCACTTCGAACAGCGAGCTTTTGAGCGCGCTGAAGAAGCAGCAACAGCTCATCGCTGATGAACTCAACGTAAAGGCGATCGAGTTTCACGCAGAAGAGGGCCACTTCGTTCAGTGGCTCGCCAAGCCGAACTTTCCTGTCTTGGGGAAAAAGATCGGCAAATTGATGCCGCAAGCGCAGAAAGTGATTGGCGCATTTGATCGGAAACAAATCCAGGCGTTGGCTCACGGTCACAAGGTCGAGGTGGAAATTGGCGGAGAAAAAGTCATTCTTGAGCCAGCCGATGTCCAAATCGAGCGGAAAGTAAAAGAAGGGCTTGCTGCCGGCAACGAGGGAGATCTCACGGTGGCTCTTGATACAGCGCTGAATGATGAGCTCCTCGTCGAGGGACTCGCTCGTGAACTCGTCAATAAGATCAATACGATGAGACGCGACTTAGGGCTCGAAGTAAGCGATCGAATCGCGTTGACCCTTCATACGACGTCTCGGGTTCGCGTCTGTTTTGAGCAATACCGAGATTATATCACGGGTGAAACGTTGGCAGTCGAGGTTCACTTTAGACCCTGTGAAGGGACGCCGTGGGATCTCAACGGCGAAGAGACGGTGATCTCAATCCATAAAGTTCTTGTAAATAATAAGTAAAAATTTTTATTATCCTTCTTACTTTTTTATAAGGAGGGATATGCTACCGGTAAATTCTCAATCACCCGATCTCGAATTGGGAGACTTGGGGGATGCTTCCCCTCTTCCACCACCTAAACAGCCTTATTCCTATTCGCTCTGCAACCGTGTGACCCTTGGGTTGAATGATATCATTCCTGTGATTGGAGAAGGTTCCTCTGTACTGGGCTTGGGTTACGGTGTCTACACGCAGCAATCGCCTTGGGTGCTGGCTCTTTATGGAACTGGTTTCGCTGCTTGCGCCTTTTCTCACTGGATGGTGCGGAAGTATGCAAATCTCTCGCTTCTCGTCGATCAAACAAAAGCTGAAGTCAACAAGATCTATAAGACTTACCAAGAGGCATTCCAGAAAGCAGGGCTCCTCCAAGGAGAAGTAATAGGCGCTGAGCAGGCGGCAAACCAGATAGCGGTGACTGTAGCGAATTTGAAAAAAGAGAACGTCGAACTGGGAGAGACAGTGCAGAAAAGCTTGGCTCACCTCGAGCAATTGGAGAAAGAAAACGGAGCGCTCAAGCAAACCGAAGACAAGTTACAAGAAGACCTGAAGAATTTAGCGGAAGCTCGAAATACGATCGCTTCTACGCACCAACAGTATGCGCAAAATAACCAAGCCCTGCAGAAGTTGCTCAGTCAGTTGCCGGCTGTTATGGGGGCAATTCAAGGAGCTAAGGTCGATCCGAAAACGGTGGAAGATTTGGAGTTCCTGGCGAAGGAGTTAAAGCAGGTATTGGTCTCTGGGGAAAGGGTGATCGAGGTGATGCAGGGATCGAGTCTGTTCCAAGAGATTCGGACCGAGAGAGAGGCTGCCGATCGACTGGCTGAAAACATCGAAGCCTTCAACAAAGAGATCCAGGGATTGGCGTCTTCTTCGGGTCCTCAAAATGCAGCGATTGAGGCGTTAAAGGCCTCTCTTGCATTGCATAAAAAGGAGCTCGAAGATCTGCAGAAAAAAAGGAGTCCTTCATGAGTATAGAAACTCTCACATTTCCCGAACGAATCACTGATTGTTGCAATTGGATTCGCCCCCTTGCTTGGGTTACTTTAGCTGCTTCAGTGGTAGGGGTGGCAGCGACGATTTTCTTGGGTCAATTTTTTATCGCTGCTGGTTGCGCGCTCATGGGATTTCATTCTCTTTTACTTCTTGTAGAAGATACTTCTAATGTGACGAAAGTCCAAAGGTTAATGGGACAAATACAAATTACAGATAACGGTTTGGACAAGACGCAGGAACAAGCCACTAAATGGACGGAAGAGCTGAGTGGGCAAGCGGAGAGTTGGAAAGAAGAAGTGGATGCATTGAAAAAGCAGCTTGAGCCATTGCGGGCTCTGCAAATTCGATATGAACAGGAGAAAAAAGGGTGGAGTGAAGAGCAGCAAAAATTCACGGTTGACAACGAGAGGTTACTGCAAGAGAGAGAACAGTTGCAGAAACAATTGAGCACATTTGACCCAGTCTTGCAGGCATTGCATAAGGATCTTCAGACGCATGTGCAAACAGTCCAGGCGCTAGGGAACCAAGTCGATCGCTTTTCGAAGGAGGAGCAGGCAAAAGTGGCCCAGGTTCAGAAGGCGTTGGCCGACATCAGTGCGGGAAAACCATCCTTTGAGCAAATGAAAGCGTGGACTACAGCATTCGAGACTTTTACGGAGTATTTGACTGCGGCGGAAGGAATCTTCAAAAAAGGAGGTTTTCTCAAGGAAACAGAGAAGCAATTTCAAGCTTTAAAAAAGAAATACCAGACAGAAATTGCGTCGCTCAAGCAAGAGAAAGAATTGCTTGAAGCAGATATTTTTGTTTTAACAAAACTTCACGAAGAAAAAAGTAAGTGAACACCCAGGCCTTAAGGCCTGGGATTGTATTGGTTAGGGAGGGGCTTCAACCCCTCCCTAACCGTTTTAATTCAGAGATTGTCTTAGCGGTTCGAAGTACTTACGCCGACGGTAGAAGTAGGAGGCGGTCCCAATCGCAAGGGCGATGGACCAGACGGCTACGTTGGGGAACGTGCGGTGGAGGATTTTGGCTTGTGGGAGGCGTGACCATCGGTCGCCAGGAGGCCAGAAAAGGAAGCTGACGCCGCCACGCAGGTTTTCTTGCGGGACGAAGCCAAAGAGACGGCTGTCTCCGCTCATCGCGTGGTTATCGCCCAGGACAAGATACATTTTATCGGGGATCGAGAGGCCATATTTCTTGATGAACTCGAGATCGGTTTTCCCCTCTTTTGTGAGAGGAGGCCCTGCGTCATCGAAGGGAAGGTAGGGGCGAACCGAGGTTGACATAGACTGTCTTTGATACTCGCGTTGCAAAAAGAGGGTGAGGAGAGGATCCCCTTTTTTCATGATAGGGCCGCCCATGAGATAGAGATCTCCGTGTCGGAAATAGGCATAGCGAGAGGGAAGGGGGGCGTAAGCCGACGGCTCGAAATAGGTATGCCACTCAAACCCCAAATTGTAGAGAAGTTGCACATGGGCCGCATCACGGCTCAAGAGAGGGTGGTCAGGGGGGAGTTCTTTTGTGATACCGGTCCAAAGGACGCGAGAAGCTTTTCCATTTTGGAATTCGTAGATCCCGTCGGGCACGCCGGGGAGTTGAGGAGTATAGAGGTCGCTTGTTTCGGGGAAGCCCACCCGGTAGGCTCGTTCGTTTTTCACTTCAAAGCGGCAAGTAGTCATATGGCTCATCACTGCATCTAAGTGACGCTGCTCAAGCGGGAGGAGAGAGACGCTGTGTCCGAGAGTGGGGCGGACGCGACCCATTTCATCGGGGGCGAGGCGAGCGTTTTGGAGCGAGGGGTGGTGGTGAATTTCAAGATAAAGGAGCCCTTTTTCGGCACCATCGTGGCGCGGATGGAGCTGCTCTACTTGCTGAGCCGTTAAAAGGCGGGTCATGGCAAAATTTTTAAATCCCCAGAGATCGCTGTAATGAGAGAGAGCATTGCGTCCCTTTTGGCCGATCATTTCTCCTTTAACGGAACCGAGCGAACTCATGCCGAGTTTTGCGACGGGCTGGTTCATTTGAGAGAGAACAATGGAGGATTCGCTGGTCGGATCGATTTTCCCTTCAAAGCGGATGAAAGGGATGTGTTCCAGAGCTTGAAAATAGGGTTCTTCGCGCAATTCGCTGAGTTCTCGGCCCCGCGCGTTAACGCCGTAAATTTGGCCGCCGTAGAAATAGAGAGTATCGCCTGGCTTGCCGATGAGTCGCTTCACATATTGCTTTTTGCCGGGGATGAGGTAAAAATACATCGTATCATCATTCGGCATGTCCATATTTTCGCCGGTGAAGACAACGATGGAGCCGCGTTCGACTAAGGCGGGATCGAAGTAAAAATGCCCCGAGCGAAAGGGAGTGTTGATGCCGTAGTCGGTTTTCGAAACGACGAGATAATCGCCTTCTTTGAGGGTAGGTCGCATCGAGCCGCTGGGAATGGTGTAGGGCTCAAACCACATTTGTCGGATCAACAAGGCGACAAAAAGAGCAAAAACCAATCCCAATACGAAATCGCGAGTTTTGTCCCACGACGATCGGGGCATTAAGTGTGCTGCTCGCTCCTGAAGAGCTGCAGCGATTTGCTTTGCATGGACAGCATCTTTCTTGGCAATGGCTGCTTGCAGGCCGACGAGAAAGCCGCGGATCTGCTCTTTTCCCGAAGGATCCAGAGTCCGCTCTTTTTGCCAATATTGCTTCAGCAGTTGACGGAGCGCTTTTTTTGATTTGTTGAGGGAGTGGATCGATTTGAGTTTTGTCAGCATATCTTAAGAAAATTCGCTAAATCATAGCTGAAAAGAAGCCTTGCCGCAAGAATTTTCTTGGAGAGAAAAATAATTTCCACTCCCCTCTTGTGGAAAACTTGTTCATAACTAAGGTTTTTCTATCTTAAGTTGTTGATCATTTGATGTCTCCATTTTTTCTCTTCTAAACTTTTCTAAGTTACTCATCCTTAAGCGGATATAGTTGGCTCTCAGAGAGAGGTAAAAGAGGAGATAAAAAGAGCGTTTGTAAGGATTGTTCAAAACGTTCGTTAAGGAGAGGTCCAAAGGAATGGTTTGGGGGTCTCTGTGTACGATTCGGTGTAGCCAACGGGGACGACGAGCCAGGTGTATTTATGACCCGATTGGAGCATTTCGTGCAGTTCGCTCGCTTCGACATTGATGGTGATCAGTTCACCCTCTCCGCTGATGAGCGAATGGGGAATAGGATAGATTTGTTTTTCACGATTTGTTACATCGACGGCGAAGAGCTCGAATTCTTTGTAATATTTAGGACTTTTAAGGGAGAGGCGCAAGCCGCTTTTCGTTTTCACGGGAGCGCCGACGAATTCGGGAACTCGTCGAGGAAGGGAGCGGAAGCGGGAGGGTAAATTCTTTCCCGAGTCGATGGCGCGCATCGAGGCGGTCACGTGGGTTGTTTCAACTTGGATCCAATAGGGGAGAGGAGAGTGTTTGTCTCGATCGAAATAGAGACACACCGTTTTTCCTCCGAGTTCAGAGCCGTCGCGGGGCCATTCGGCTTCGTAGACGTCGAAAATAGCGTTATCGAGTTTTTGACCGTTGTAGATGAGGGGAGGATTCCAGATTTGTCGTCGATCGGGTTCTCCATCGAGGGGAGGAGATCCGATTTTCCTCCGCTTGTCGGCTTTGATGGGGACCAGGGGAAGGTGGAGTAAGGTGGCGATGAGGCTCTCTTGCGGCGACTGGGTGAGCCAGGCAGATCTACTAAACGAGTAGCATTCTAAAATTTGCCGGTCTTTGAGATCGATTTCGACCATTGACCACGAGGTGTGACCCGGGGCTTTGTTTTTAATCCATTCGGCCCACGAGGCCGGTTTCTTTTTCAAGACATTGGAGGGGGCGCTAATCTCTTCCAACACGATTGATCGGGGGCTCAATGCGCGGATGGCGAGCAGAGTCGTCGTTTGGTTTGCCTCAAGGACGATGTAGTCGCCTGTTTTGGCCTTTTCTAGCCTTTGCAACAGAGGAAATTCTGCTGCCTGGAGAAAAGATACAGCAAGGAGGCAGACAAAGAGCCAACGTATCATGTCGACATATTACCCTGTTTCCCAAATCCATACAAGCCGGCGTAACCACTTGCGGTATTTCGCCGCCTCGGTGCTCTCGGTGAGCTCGGTGGTGAAATTTCTATAGGCGAGACTTTAGATGCTAAACTGGCTCAATAAGACTGAGCGGTGCTCACCGAGAGCACCGAGGCCGCGCAGCGCGGCAGAAAGAAGAGGGGTTGTATCTCTGCGGTGAAAGATGTATAAAAAAAAATGGAGGTTGTTATGCGCATTTCTCGTTATTTTTTGATCACCATGGCCTTTTTTCTCCTTCTCTCGGGGGTCTGGTCTCTCCGCGCAGAAATATCCCCTAAAACAGTCAGCCAGATCCAGGAAGTCGATGATCAGATCGGGCAACTGGATGATGTGAAGCGCGGCTATGAGGCACGAGCCTTACGGCATGAAAATCAGGGGGAAGATTTGCAGTTTCGGCAGAGAGACTACCTAGAGGCACGGCGCCATTTTGAGCTTGCAGAAGAGAATCGAGAAAAGGCACGGTCGGTCGAAAAGCAGATCAACGTACTGAAACAAAAGAAAGAAAAATTATTGGTTGAAGCAGGAAATTGAGAGGGCCTTGTAAGGCCCCCTCAACGGCAGGAGATTAATAATCCATGTCTCCGCCAGCAGGTGCTGCCGCTGCTGGTTTTTCTTGCTCTTCCTCAGTGATGATCGCTTCTGTTGTGAGGAGGAGGCTGGCAACGGAAGCCGCAAAGTACAAGGCACAGCGAACGACTTTCGTTGGGTCGACAATCCCTTTGTCAAACATGTTGACGTAGACGTCTTCTTGAGCGTCGTACCCTTCGTAAGTCTTCATTGAGGCGACTTTCTGGGCGACGACTGATCCCTCTTTCCCGGCATTTTCCGCAATTTGGCGGAGCGGGTAGGAGAGTGTGCGGAGGATGATTTCAGCGCCGATCTTGACATCTCCAGAGAGTTTTTGGATGAGCTTTTCCACCGCTGGAATAGCGCGGATGAGGGCCGTGCCGCCGCCGGGAAGGATCCCTTCTTCGATGGCCGCTTTGGTCGCTTCTTTCGCATCTTCGACGCGGTCTTTTTTCTCTTTCATCTCGATTTCGGTCGCAGCTCCTACGCGGATCACACCAACGCCGCCAGAGAGTTTCGCCAGGCGTTCCTGGAGTTTCTCTCGGTCGTAATCGGAAGTCGCATCGGCAATTTGCCGCTTGAGAAGAGCAATGCGCTCTTGGATCGCTTTTTTGTTGCCAGCGCCATCGACGATGGTCGTGTCATCTTTCTTGATGATCACTTTTTTCGCGCGGCCGAGCATTTCGAGAGTTACTTTCTCGAGTTGGATACCGAGATCTTCACTGATGAACTGTCCACCGGTGAGGATAGCGATATCTTCGAGCATCGCTTTGCGGCGATCGCCAAAGCCAGGCGCTTTTACAGCGGTGACTTTGAGGCCGGCGCGGAGGCGGTTGACGACGAGGGTAGCGAGGGCTTCGCCTTCGATGTCTTCTGCAATGATGACGAGAGGTTTGCCCGACTCTGCTACAGCTTGCAGAATAGGGAGGAACTCTTTCATCGAGGAGATTTTCTTCTCGTAAATGAGGATGCAGGGATTCTCGTATTCGCAGACGAGGGTTTCTGCATTGGTGACGAAGTAGGAGGAGACGTAACCGCGGTCAAAATTCATCCCTTCGACGACGTCGAGGGTCGTTTCAAAGCCTTTTGCCTCTTCAACGGTGATTGACCCGTCTTTGCCCACTTTCTCCATTGCTTTCGCAATGATCGCGCCGATTTCGGTATCGCCATTGGCCGAGATAGTGGCTACTTGTGCAATTTCTTTCGTGTCTTTGATCGGCTTGCTCATTTTTTTGAGTTCTTCGATCGTCACAGCGACAGCTTGGTCGATCCCGCGCTTGAGATCCATCGGGTTTGCGCCTGCGGTCACATTGCGGAGACCTTCGCTGTAAATCGCTTCTGTGAGAATGGTTGCGGTCGTCGTGCCATCGCCAGCTTCATCGTTGGCTTTGTTGGCGACCTCTTTGACCATTTGGGCGCCCATGTTTTCGTGTCTGTCTTCGAGTTCGATTTCTTTTGCAACGGTAACGCCGTCTTTTGTGATTTGCGGCGAGCCGAATTTCTTGTCGATGACCACGTTGCGACCTTTCGGTCCGAGCGTCACTTTTACTGCCGACGCTAAGGTGCGAACACCTTTTAAGATTTTTTGTCTTGCGTCTTCCTTGAACTTAATATTTTTTGGTGCCATAATTAAAATTCTCCTTACTCTTCGATAATAGCAATGAGGTCGTCAGCCTTGAGGATCATGTATTCCTCGTCGTCAATCGTCACTTCTTGTCCGGCGTATTTATCCATTAGAATGATATCGCCAATTTTGACAGGAATGGGCAGTACTTTACCATCTTCCAAGCGGTGGCCTGTGCCGACGGCAACGACTTTTGCGGTTTCTTGTTTTTTCTTTGCTGAGTCGGGCAGGATAATGCCACCTTTCATTTTCTCTTGTGCTTCTAGCCGCTGGACAAGGACTCGATTGCCAAGTGGTTTAAGAGCTAGTTTCTTTGCCGTTTGTTGGGTCATTGCATTCTCCCTTACGTTTATGGGTTTTTATCACTTACCAAAGGAATATAAGACATGAGACGATTTTTTGCAAACAAATTTAGCAGGCCACTTTTGAGACTGCTAACAGTTTTCTCAATTTTTCTTTTAACTCCTTCTGAATGTCTCTCTAAGTCGCTAACAACCAATGAGGAAAAGACTATGCCACCGACCAGAAATGAAATTCCCACCGATAAAAAATGGAATGTTGAAGCACTTTACTCTACCCCTCACTCATGGACTGAAGAGCTCGCCAAAGCCAAAGGCCAAGAGACAGCTCCTCGCTGGCCTGAATTAAAATCGTTCCAAGGACGTTTGGGCGATCCGCGCGCCATGACCCAATTCATGGATCGCTATTTGTCGCTCGACCGTATGCTGACTAAGCTCGGCACGTATGCCCATCTGCGCCTCGATGAAGACCTTGGCAACGACGAGTTCAAACGAAATTTTGGCCTCATCCTTGGTCTTAGTCACGACTTTCGCCTGGAGACTGCTTGGCTCGAACCTGAAATTCTCTCTCTTTCAGATGCTGAAGTCGCGCGACTGATGCAAGAGCCTTCGTTGAAAAATTACCGGTTTTATTTTGAGCGGATTCTCACGATGCGCCCTCATACCCTCTCTTCTGATAAAGAGGAACTTCTCGCACTCGCTGGAAAAGCGCTCGACTCTTCTTCCAAAGCATTTCAAGCGCTCAACAATGTCGATCTTCAATTTGATCCAGCGGTCGATTCAGCGGGCAAAGAACACCCTCTCACCAATGGCACTTACTCGACCTATATCCATTCACCCGACCGAGCTCTTCGTAAGTCGACCCTCATCAATCTGCACCGCGGCTTTTTGAGCCACGCCAACACCCTTTGCGAACTTTTACAGGGGAAGGTGCAAGCTCATGCATTCAACGCCAAGGCACGGCAATTTCCTAACTCTGTCACAGCCGCTCTCTTCGATAAGAAAATCGATCCTGCTGTCATTCGGCAATTGATCTCCACGGTACGACGAGGAAAAGGGATGATGGAAGATTATCTCGCCCTCCGCAAAAAAGTGCTTCAAGTCGACGCAATCCACGCATATGATCTCATGGCTCCTCTGGTCCATGCTGTCGATCGAAAGATGAGCTATGAACAAGCCTGTGAAACAGTCATCGCTTCAGTCGCTCCTCTAGGCGCTGACTATCAGGCGAACTTGCGCAAAGGGCTTCTTGAAGATCGATGGGTCGATCCCTTCGAAAACGCTCGTAAACGGTCGGGAGCCTACTCGAGTGGCTGTTATGATAGCATGCCCTACATCCTCATGAATTTTCATGGCACTCTTGCCGATACAATGACGTTGGCCCATGAAGCGGGGCATAGCATGCACAGCTATCTCAGCCGCAAACACCAGCCTTACATCTATTCCGATTATTCTATTTTTGTTGCTGAGGTCGCCTCTACCTTCAATGAGCAGCTTCTCATGGATCATCTGATGGAGGGCGCAAAAACGAAAGAAGAAAAGGCCTATCTGATCAGCGATCAGATCGACCGGATCCGAGGCACACTCTTTCGGCAAACGCTCTTTGCTGAGTTCGAGCTCAAGATCCATGAACTTGCTGAGCAAGGTCAGCCGCTCACTCCGTCTCTCCTCAATCAAATCTACGCCACTCTTCTGCGCGATTATTATGGCTCTCAATTCGCCATCGATCCTGAAATCGAAGTTGAATGGGCTCGCATTCCCCATTTCTACTCCAATTTCTATGTCTATCAATACGCCACGGGCGTATCTGCTGCGATGGCGCTTCATAGCCAAGTTACAAAATCTACAAAGGCGCGCGACAAATACCTCGCCTTCCTCTCTTCGGGGGGCAGTAAATACCCGCTCGATCTTCTCAAAGAGGCTGGCGTTGACATGACAACAGCGAGTCCGGTCGAAGCAGCGCTCAAACGCTTTGAGTACTTACTGGGCGAGCTGAAGAAGAATTTGTGATGAGAAAATAACAACAGGATAAATTTTTAACGATAAAAATTTATTTCTTTGTAATTCCTTCTCGTGTTTAAATGGCTCTCCTTTTTAACCAGGAGAGCCGTCTATGTCATCCATCTCATCTTCTTACAATGTATTACCTGCTAGCGCTGATCGATATACGATCCTCGAGATGTCGCCGGAAGATGTGAAACGCATCGAAGCGCGGATGTGGCCATTTAGGGGTAAACATCCAAAAACAAATGAAGAATGGGATCAAATGGAATGGAATGATCCTTCGGACGTTGGATTTCTTTCGAAGGAGGAATCTCTTAAAGATGTCTGTGATTGCGATTTGATGACGCTCCAACAGCTAGGTGTTACGTGCGATGAGATTTGCGATGTGTGGGAAAAATTCCACAAGAGTCGTGAGGAACAAGCCACCAGTCGTTATCATCATACTCCTTTAGAACTTTTTATGGAGAAGCGAAAAAAAGGAGAAGAGGTGCCGGTTGTTTGGAATCATCCCAAAGATGAAAAGCCATTTGAACACAAGCCCTTGAGGGTCTCCTATTTTTGCTCGGCTGATGGAGTTCAAGAATGTCCGTTTGGTGAAAGAGAAAAGATTTGTTTCTCGAGCAACGAAGAATGCATGGTAGAGAATAAGGCCGGCGATTGGGTGGTTGTATCGAAGTTAACGATTCATATGATTCGCAAGCACGGTTTCTTCCAAGGGGATACTGCTTATCGGCTCGACCCAACCCAATTTGCCAAGGTTTTTAAACTAGGCAAGCATTTTAATATTTGATGTTGAAGCGGTTTTTCGCGAGCTGTAGGAGCGTGGCGACGGCCTCTTCGGCGTCGGGGCCGATCGCTTCGATGGTGATCTTGGCGCCTCGCTCGGCGGCGAGGATGAGGATGCCAAGGAGCGACTTGGCATTGACGCTCGTGTTGCGATAGGAGAGGGTGATTTGGGAAGTGAAATTGGCTGCGCACCGGACTAACTCGGTCGAGGGTCGCGTATGAAGGCCCTTGTCGTTTAAAACGACAAATGTAGATTTCACTTTCTGTCCCATTTCTAATACCAATACGGGCAACTAAAGAAGTTTAAAGCTTTTTTAGTTATTTTTCAACGAATTTCAGTACGCCCGTCGGAAAACCCGACGACGATGCGGCCCGCAAGGCCGAAGAAAAAGCCGGTGTCGACGACGCCGGGAATTTGGATGAGTTGCTTGTGATCGTACTCGGGCTCGGTCAGAAGAGAGACGAATTCAATATCGAAAAGGGCGTTGCCATTTTCTGTGATAAATAAGCTGCCGTCAGAGTTGAGGCGCCACTTGCCTTTGTAGCCGAGCGCTTCGATTTTGCGCCGGGTAGAAGGGGAGCCGTAGAAAAGAATTTCGACCGGCAAATTTCGCTTGCCTAGGCGCGAGACAATTTTGCTTTCATCGACGATGACGATCATTTCAGTGGAAGCTGCCGCGAGGATCTTTTCGCGTGTATGCGCCCCTCCTCCTCCTTTGATCATCCGTTTTTGCGAGTCGATTTCGTCAGCGCCGTCGACGGTGATATCGACGCGAGGCGCTTCATTGAGATCGAGGACGCGAAGACCGCCTTTAGAGGCCTGTTCAGCAGAAGAGCGGGAACTGGCGACCGTTTGAATGTGTAGTCCCGTTTTATGTCGCTCGATGAGTGCGTCGATGAAGTGAACAGCCGTAGAGCCTGTCCCCAGGCCGACGATCATGCCTTGCTGGATGAATTCTGCTGCCTTCTGACCGGCAGCCCGTTTTGCTTCTTCGATCCCCATAAAGTCCAGTCTAGAATAAACGAGATTTAGATGGTAGCCCGTAACATGTATTGCTGATCGCTGCTCGCGGAGGCGGGCAATCTGCTACGTCGCCCTGCATCGCCAACCCACCTAGGGTTGGCTGCTTCGGGAAACCGCTGCGCGGCTCCTTGCATTTTCCCCACCTGCGCATCGCATCGCTCTAGCACTCCATGTTGCGGACTACCATTTTGATGGAATTTTAAATCAAAATTTTATATGTTGAGGCGTGCAAAGCGAATTGGCCTTAAAGACAAAGGAAGGATACTATGAAGATTGACAACAACACCAAAACGACCGCCAAACCCGTTGCCAAGCCGAGCGAAAAAATTGAAAAATTTCTAGGGAAGCTCGTCGACCGTGTCAAAGAAGAAGCGAAACAGATCAATCCTGATGGGCTGAAGAAAGCCAAAGCAGCCAATGAAGCGCAAGTCAGCCGCACACCTGATCGAGTTCGCATCTCGAAAAAGAATCTCCGCCTGTTTGCAGAAGGGGAAGGGGTCGTTGAAAAAGCAAGCGCTGCCGTTCAGCGAGTGATGAAAAGGCTGCAAGAGGGCGGTTGATTGAAATCACTGTCGCTCTTATCATAGAGCTTCATGAAAAATATCATTGATCATCTGGAAGAGCGCGGCCTGATCGAGGCGGTGACAAGTCCTGAGCTGAAAGAGGCAGTCCAAAAGCCGATTAAGCTTTATTCTGGTTTCGATCCGACCGCGGATAGTCTCCACTTAGGTAACTTGCTCGGGATTGTCGTATTGGCCTGGTTTCAAAAATTTGGCCATACGCCTTATGTCATTTTGGGCGGAGCGACCGGGCGGATCGGCGATCCTTCGGGAAAAAGTTCCGAGCGGAATTTGCTCGATGATGCGACGCTCGAGCGAAACGTCCGAGCGATCCACGTTTTTTTCAATTATATTTTGCGTTTTAAAGAAGGGCCCAAGCCGGTCATTTTGAACAACAATGACTGGTTTTCTCGCTTCACGCTGATCGATTTTTTACGCGATGTGGGAAAGCATTTTCGCGTCGGGCAAATGCTGGCCAAGGAGAGCGTCCGGGTGAGATTGGAATCGGAAGAGGGGATTAGCTTCACTGAATTCAGCTATCAAATTTTGCAAGGCTACGACTTTTATCATTTGCAGCAGCATCACGACGTGACGCTCCAGATCGGCGGAAGCGATCAGTGGGGGAACATCACAGCGGGAACCGACTTCAATCGAAAATTGGGTGGGAAACCACTCTTTGGTCTGACCTTCCCGTTGCTCACGCGGAGCGATGGGAAAAAGTTTGGAAAGAGCGAAGAGGGGGCCATTTGGCTCTCGGCTGAAAAGTTGTCTCCTTATCAGTTTTTCCAGCACCTCTTTCGCATGCCCGATGCTGATGTAATCGGACTGCTCAAGCGACTGACGTTTCTTCCGCTAGTAGAGATTGAAGCGATCGAGCGAGAAATGAAAAAGCCGGGTTACGTTCCAAATACAGCACAAAAAAAATTGGCTGAAGAGGTGACTCGCTTTGTGCATGGAGAAGAAGGATTGCAAGCCGCTCTTCGGGTGACCGAAGGGATGGCGCCGGGATCAGAGGCGACCTTAAGCGGAGAGACATTGGCGCAACTCTCCGGCGATATGCCGAACGCCAAGTTGAGCCATGGAGAAGTGGTGGGGCAAAAATTTGTCGATGTCGCCGTCAAAGTGGGTCTTCTTCCAAGCAAAGGTGAAGCAGTTCGTCTGATCAAAAACGGGGGTGCTTATTTGAATAACGTGCGCGTCGATGATCCGGCACTCGTGCTCCAATCCAAAGATCTCATCGATCAAAAATTTCTTCTTTTTAGCGTCGGAAAAAAGAAGCGAATGTTAATTTTTATAAATTCTATTTGAAAAATAATCGCTAATAGCTATGTTGAACTCGTGAACCCCCTTAGGCGTAAGGTTATACGCCGGCAACACGGGATTTAGATTTGGGTTGGTTCAACCGGCCATTGCTGCCGCGAAACCCAGGTTAAGGAGAAAATCGCTTGTCTGAAAATCTCACAGATAAGACAGTGGCAAAACCTCTATCAAGGAACCTGAACATGTCGACAGTCACTAAGAAAAAATTGATTCAAAATATCTCTCAAACGAAAGGGCTTCATCCGAATGATGTTCGAAATGTCATTCAAGCGTTCCTCGATGCGATGACAGATTCTCTTTCGCAAGGAGATCGCCTGGAGTTTCGCGATTTTGGTGTGTTCGAAGTGGTCGAGCGCAAACAAAAAATCGGCCGCAATCCTAAAAATGCTGCAGTGCCTATCATCATTCCAGCTCGCAAGGCAGTTAAATTTACTCCTGGCAAGAAAATGCGCAAACTGATCGAATAATTGCCTTATGGAACACGGGCTCGTTTGGGCCGACCCAACACAGTCAAGCGGCGATTGGAATACGCCGCTTGATCATTACTTCACTCTTCGCGAGGCGTTTGCTTCTGCTTACCCCTTGGGATTTCATGCACTCAAACGAATGCTCGCGCATCCGTTTGCCAAACGATATCCGCTGAGTGCAGCTCTTGCTCGGGTTGCTGCACCAAAGCTCGCTCCTCCTTATGTTCCAATTCTTCCTCCCGCCGGGACATTCACTCTTTCAGAATATTGTCAGCTCGCTCTTCTTTGGGCGTTGATTGGCGAAGAAACGGCTTCGCGTGAATTGGCTGGCTGGCTGGCGCCAATTATGTGTGAAGGATTGACGACGCTTTGGAGTGGAGAGAGGACGTCGGCTGATAGCGAGGTTTCACGCACTCTCTTTTTGCGCGCGATCGGTCAAGACATCGAAGTGATTCCCACTTCGCCGTTCTTTGCGTTATTGGAAAGTTTGAA
Organism: Verrucomicrobiota bacterium; assembly: GCA_028873375.1. Lineage (GTDB taxonomy): Bacteria > Chlamydiota > Chlamydiia > Chlamydiales > SM23-39 > CAITMJ01. Next base: position 28,734 of record JAGWKU010000002.1, on the reverse strand, counting down.
GATAAAGATCGATCCGATTCCTGGGCCGGGACCCTATCGTCTGTTTCAGGGCCCCTATGGAGCGGCTGCTTTTACCGAGGTCGGGAGAGGGACGGGGGCCGGCGCTTTGCGGGTCGGAGGGGTCTCAATTCCTACTTTTGGACCTCAAATGCCCCCTTTTAGCGACACTAGCCGCTTTGGCCTCTGGGGGGGAGGGAAGGGATGGTTTTTGAGCTCAGCCTGTAAAGAGGCATGGTTCCAGCTCCTTCCCACCCCTCTACAGGATGGGTGTTCCTTTTTTCTTCAAACCATTGGTCTGACCCCCAAAATCCCCATGGCCTGGGTGTTCTATGTATGCGCTGATGGGTGCAAGATTGGAGATAAGTTATTTAAGACAAAGAGCTTAAATAGGTTTTTAGGCGATGAACAAAGAGCTCTTTTCGACGGTCGCTTACTCGTCGAGACCGACCGACCTTTAAAAATGGAGCTGATCCCCTTGGCCGGAGAGGGGGGCTTTTGGAATGCATCTTTTTTACTCGCTTTTTGGCTTCCCCAACATGCGAGTAAAACATTGTTTCATCTGATTGCCAAATAGTCCTCTAAACTGGATAATTAACCCAAGATAGAATTCAACAGAGGTTTTGGTGTCGACAGCAAGAATTTTTTTGATTGGCTCACTTTGCGTTTTTGGCGCTATTGGCGTTGCGGCTTGGGTCAAGAAAAAACCAGCGCTTAGTCAAGCAACCCCCCCGCAAGTAGTTGAAATTCCGTTAGCGCCGCCGCCGGTGGCTCCTGCGCCCATCGCGCCTGCTGCGAAACCGGTTGCCCCAAAACCTGCTCTGAAACCAGTGGCGGTAGCTCCAAAACCAGTGACTCCTCCGCCCGCCGATGAGACGATCCCCGACGTCGACCGCATTGGACAACTCTTCGCTCTCGATTCTTCGAAATTGCCGGTCGTCGAAACGGTCTCTTACACGAGTCGAGTACCTTGGCTCAAAGGTCGCCCAGCTTGGATTGCTGACTACGCTTCTTATTATGGAACATCGCGCCACTTCATCGCCCGCAGCTTGAACCGGAAAGCCGATTACTTCACCCAAAAAATTTCTCCCGGTGATCGATTCAACGTCTTTCGCAAAGACAAAAATCTCAACTTTCATCTATTGATTGACCTCTCTCGCTCTCGGATGTGGTTTTACTACATCGATCTCGATACCAATGAACGAGTTCTCCTGAAGACTTACCGCGTGGGCGTAGGACGACAAGATAATGCAAGGGCTTCCGGTTATTTGACGCCCGTTGGCAAGTACATGCTCGGAGAAAAAGTGGCGATTTACAAGTCAGGGACCATGGGCTTTTTCCAAGACCAAAAAACGGAAATGGTTCGGATCTTTGGCACCCGCTGGATCCCCTTTGACAAAGAGGTTGAAGCCTGTTCTGAACCCGCGAAAGGTTACGGTCTCCACGGCGCGCCATGGGTCAATGATTCAGCGTCGAACGAGTTAGTTGAAGACCGAAGCAAATTGGGCAAGTACGATAGCGATGGCTGCATCCGATTGGCCTCTGAAGATATTGAAGAATTATTTGCCATTGTCCTGACGAAACCGACGACGGTAGAACTAGTGAAAGATTATCGCGAAGCGAAGTTGCCTGGCATAGAGAAGGAGAGCGTTAAGTGACCGTCTTACCACATGAAAAGCCAATCCTTGAATACGAGCAGACACTCGAAAAGCTCAAAGAGCAAAACAAGAACAATGCTCTTTGGTCTCAGGACGAGCTCGGCAAGATGGAAAAGAAGCTCGAGCAGCTCAAGAAAAGCGTCTATTCCCAACTGAAACCGTGGGAACGGGTCAGCATTTGCCGCCATCCACAACGGCCTCATTCGAGTGACTACATCGCCAATATCTGCGACGAATTCGTCGAACTCTTTGGCGATCGCGCTTTTCAAGACGATCATGCGATCATTGGCGGGCTCGCTAGGATCGGCGATCAAAAATTTCTTCTCATTGGCCAAGAGCGGGGCAAAGACACTGAAAGTCGCCTCTACCGCAACTTCGGCATGCCTCATCCTGAAGGATACCGAAAAGCGATGCGCCTCATGCGTCTCGCCGCTAAATTCCACCTTCCTGTTTTGACGTTGATCGACACCCCAGGCGCTTATCCAGGTCTCTCTGCAGAAGAGCGGGGACAGGGATGGGCGATTGCTAACAATCTTTGGGAAATGGCTCGCTTACCAACTCCAGTTATTGTCCTATTGATTGGGGAAGGGTGTTCGGGTGGTGCGCTCGGCATTGGCGTTGGCGATGTGATTGGCATGCTCCAGCATTCTTATTACTCCGTTATTTCGCCCGAAGGATGCGCCTCCATTCTCTGGAAAGACCCAACCAAGAACGCCACTGCTGCCTCGGCGCTTAAAATGCACCCCGAAGATCTGATTGAATTAGGCATCATTGATCGGGTCATTGAAGAACCGCTCGGCGGCGCTCACCAAGATCCGCAAGCGACCTTTGCCGCTGTCAAAAGATTCGTTCTAGAGACGTGGGAGGAACTAAAAGAGATCCCACCGACTCTTCTTCTCGAAAATCGTTACCAAAAATTCCGCAAAATGGGCAAGTTCGAGACCAGCCCAACAAGCCTCTAAGATTTTTTTTCCGCGTTTCGCGGCCTCAGTGTCCTCAGTGCTCTCAGTGGTGAAATTTGCCGCGCTTCGCGGTCTTATGGTTTTAGATGACAAGCTTGCTCAGTATCGCCAAGCAAACTTAAGATTTAAACTCTCGTAAAAGATTGCACCACTGAGAGCACTGAGGACACTGAGGCCGCGAAGCGCGGCGAAAAGCAGGATCCAAGCTTGATTTATTCAAGGGGGTAGTTTTACACTGAATCACAATGAAATTGCTTTTGCAGGCGGCTCTCCGAAACAGTCGCCACCTCACTCTTGCCATGTTGACGTTGGTGAGCCTCCTATTTCTTACGGTGGCCAACCAATGTGAAATGTTCTCAGTGGGCCTTATGGCCAACACGGGGGCCGATTTTTTTACGCTGTTTGGCGGCGAGGGGAAAAAGGTTAAAGACAAGATCAAGCTCGAAGAGGTGCTACGCCGGTGGGATCAGATCGATCAAGACAACGACGGGGTCATCACCAAGCAAGATGCTGCTCTTCATATTGCGCGGAGAAAAGACACGAACCCGCTTTACTGGGTAATGCACCAAGTGTCGGCCCATTTCGACGTCGAACAAAACTTTTCTCTCCTCGTTGCGATCCTCGTCGGAGTCGCGCTTTTCAAGGGCTCTACGCTTTTCATGGCCCGTTATTTCACTCAGCTTTTATCGATTCGAATCACGCGCGATCTACGGCAGCAGTATTTTGAGCATATCCAGTCACTTCCTCTCAGTTTTTACCAAGAGCAGAACTTGGGGAGTTTATCGTCGCGGGCAGTAGGCGATGCGGGACAAATTTCCTCTTCGCTCAATTCCTGTTTAACGAACTATTTGCAGACGCCGTTTACGGTGATCTCGACGCTCATCGCTTGTTTTTATTTATCATGGCAGCTCTCGATGATCATCTTTTTGGGATTGCCCTTGATCATCATGCCGGTGATTTACTTGACGAGACAGGTGAAGCGGATCACACGGCAGCTGCAGAAAAATCAGGAGACTTTTACCTCGGTCCTACTCGACTTTTTAGCGGGGATCCAAACGGTTAAGATTTTTGCGATGGAGGCCTTCTCGCTTCGCAAGTACAAAGAGCAAAACGACCGGATGGCCTTTTTGGAAACCAAGAGCGCCAAGTATGGGTTATTGACGAGGCCTCTTCTCCACCTGATTGCGACTACCTGTTTAGCCGTGGTAGTTCTCTTTGGTCTTTATATCTTGCACATGACGGTCGGCCAGCTACTCATGTTTTGCGGCCTGCTCCATTTGTTCTATGAGCCAGTGAAAAAATTTGCCGAGGAGAATGCCAATATCCAAAAGGGGCTTGTGGCAGCGGAGCGGATGTTTGAAGTGCTTAATTTAAAGCCCCAAATTGCCGATCAAGAGGGAGCCATCGATCTAACTGGCTTTAAGAATTTGATCGAGTTCGATCACGTCTGGTTCAAATACCGCGATGAATGGGTTCTGAAAGATTTGAGCTTTACGGTCAAACGAGGAGAGATCGTCGCTCTCGTCGGCTCGACCGGGGCCGGCAAATCGACGGTGGTCCAATTATTGCCTCGCCTTTTCGATATTCAAAAAGGGGAGATCCGCATCGATGGAATTCCAATTCGCGCGCTGACGCAGCGCTCGCTTCGGGAGCAAATCGCGTTTGTGCCGCAAAAGCCGTTCCTTTTCTTCGATACCGTGGTGGAAAACATCGCCTTTGGTAGGTCTTTTTCCCGCGAGGAAATCATCGAGGCGGCAGAAAAAGCCTATGCCCATGAGTTCATTGTCGAATTGCCCCAGCAATATGACACGATGCTAGCCGAAATGGGCAAGACCCTATCAGGGGGCCAGCAACAGCGGCTCGCCATTGCCCGTGCGCTTGTGAAAAAAGCGCCGATTCTCATCATGGATGAAGCGACCTCTTCGCTCGACGCCGTATCGGAAAATCGGATCAAACTCGCCATTCGGCAATTGCAAGGGGAAGTGACGCAAATTCTCATTGCTCATCGCCTTTCGACCATTGAGCATTCCGATAAGATTATCTACATCGAAAGAGGGCGTAAACTCGCTGAAGGGACGATCACCGAGCTCCTCGAAAAATGTCCGCCCTTCCGTCTTCTCTGGGAAACCTACCGTCACTCCGAAATCGAAGCTCTCTAACCACCGAGAGAAACAAAACCGCGAAGCGCGGCCTCGGTGCTCTCGGTGGTGAAATTTTCTAATGGTTCGTGAAAAAAAGAATTGACATTGTAGCTCCCTTGAATTACCTTTCCCTGGCTTATGTCTGAAATCAGCCCATTTTACCGAGAGGTTTTCTCTCTCCTTCGCCAGAACGGTGCGGAGGTCGACTCTGGAGCGCCGCTCCATGAGATCATTCACAATTATCACCAACGATTGAAAGAGGAACACTCTTTTCGGATCGAATTGCAGTGGATGAACAGCTTTTCACAAAAAGAATTTCAGGAAGCAGGATTATTGGCCTATTTTCCTCGCATCTATCGGGGCTTGCCGAGGTTTTACGATCGGGAAGATCCGAGCTGTTCGAGAATCAAGAAAAACTTCTCTCATTTGCCCACTTTGAAAGCCCTTTCGGTCGATCGGGCGCTCTTTAGCCTGTACGAAGGAGTGCCGTTAGAGAAAAAGATGCGGGTTGCTTTCTTGACGTGGGTGATTCCCGATGGCTTGGGAGATTGGATTGCGGCTAAAGAGGCGGCGGCTTTGTTGCAGGCGCAATTCCCGGAGATTGAGCTTCACTGGTTTGTCTTAACGTCTCGCTCACTCCCATTCGATGCGTCGGTGACGACCCATCCGATTTTCTATGAAAAGGACCCTACGGTGGCCGCCTTTTCGTATGAGAAGAAAAAGTTGCTCCGCGAGATGGATTTGATTCTGCAAATTCCGACTTTTTTTCCTGAGACGAATTTGCTTCTCGGAGATTTGAGCCAAATGGCTTCTTTGCGTCCCTTTCCGAAGGTGGAGCATATCGGCGAGTATGGTTTTCTCGAATCGGGGTGGTTTCATCCTAAGACGGGGAATCGGTCGATGGGACTTCACGCGTTGGAGAAAGGGGTATTGATTCGGTCGATGGAGAAGGCGTCCTTTGCTTCTCTGGAGAATAAAAATCTACTCCTTTGGCTCTTTGACACGGAGACTCCTTCGCCTGCGCAAGTAAGCGCTTATCGTCGGGCCAATCGGTTTCATTTGGCTTATTTGGCGACGGTCAGTGGCGGGATGATCTACCTCCATTCGCTTTTAAAACGATGGGAAGAAGAATTGGCGGGGATCGACCTCTGCACGCCGACCCTCGGGTGGTTCATCCGATGGATCGAAGAGCGAAAGAGTGCTCGGTTACCGCTCCTTGAAGAAGCCTATGGAGTGCGAGAGATTATCCTCTGCTTTGAAGAGCACCGCTACGTCATTCCGATTGCTTCGAAGGGGAAATTGCTTCGGCTTCTCTCTCCCGGATATCTGTCCGATTCCGACATGCGAAAGTTGATGGGTTTAAGCGAAGATTGGGTGGCTGTGCGAGGCGATCAAAGCTTTACCGAAGCGGTTTCTGCAGGAAAGCCTTTTTTCTATGACGGACGGAGCCACTTGCGATACTTTGTCAAAGACCTCATCGCTCTGGCTGAAAATCGCCTTTCAGGGTATCGCCCGGCCCTTCAAATCTTTCGGATGATCGGCCAAGCCTTTGCCTGGACGCCTTGCGAAGAAGAGGGGGAGTGGGTCGACGAGAGCTTTTTCCATCGGCAAGAGCGGCTGTCTCTTGGATCGATCGCTACAGAAATTGGTTCGAACCTCAAGAGTCCTGAGGCCCTTACAGGCTTTCGCTTTTTTTGCCGAATCGTCCGAGATGAACACTCGTTCAATCCGTTCCTTTGCCATCTCGTCCAGCGGAGTCTTTTCCATCGCCTTCGACCCCAGGCAGCGGAAGAGGAGCATAGACTTTTGTCTCTCTATGTGAATGGCCATCTCTCATTTCTCACCCTTGTCAAAAACCTTCGAGACGATATGATTCGTTGGAGGTGACCCATGGACCCTATTGCTCGCAATCAGAAGTACTTTCGCGAGGTGGACGAAAAGCTCTCTTGCTTTTTGAAGCACCTCCACGGCATGATTGAAAATCATTCGCACGTCAAAGAAGCAGAGAGGGAATTGAAAGAAATTCTCCGTGTAGCGCAACAGATCGGCGGGTCTTTTCTCGTCGATGTCCAAGCGCTTCAAAGAGATTTTGTCTCCTTTCTCAAGCAGCCCGAGAACGAAACTGCGACCGCGAAGATGATTGCAGACACGATGAGAATCAAACACGAGATCAGAGAACTATGAACAAGATTGGCACAGGCAACCACGGCCCCAAGACTCCGGATCCCCGGAAAGACTTAGAAGTGAGTACTCGCAAATTTGAAGAGGCATTTCAGCAATATCTGAAAGCGTCTCCCACAGACAAACCTCGTCTGAAAGGCGTGATGGACACCCATCTCCACCTGATCCAAGAATCATCCCGCGAACTCCAGCGTCTTCACAAGCAAGAGTTCAAGCTCGAAGCTGATTATCGCCATTTCTTCAATGAACATTCGGAAGAGAGTATCCTTGCAATCGAGCACGATTTGCAAACTCTTCGTGACTATCTCTCGATCGTCAACAAATCTCAACACTGAGAAAGTTTTCTCTTTTTTTGTCGCGTTTCGCGACCTCAGTGTTCTCAGAGATCTCAGTGGTGCAATATCTTAGAGAGCTTCCAATGCTAAGCTTGCTCAGTATTATCGAGCAGGCTTGGCATTTAAACGCTCGAAAAAGATTGCACCACTGAGATCACTGAGAACACTGAGGCCGCGAAGTGCGGCAGAGAAAAATTTTTTTTGTGGTTAAAGCCGGGAAAAACGGGGAACGGAAAGGGCAAAGAGGAGAGAGAGGGGCGACCAAATCGCGAGGGCGGGGGAAAAAACTTGGTTTTCACCGAGGATGAGGCAGCTATCGAGGAGGGTGAGAATGGCGAAGAAGGCGAAGAGGCTGAGGGCGGCGAGGAGGAAGAGGGGACGGGTGCGGGAGAAGCGGAGGGTAAAGGGGGCAAGGGCGAGGAGGATGAGAAAGGAGAGGAGGGGAAGGGCGAGTTTGTAGTGGAGGTGGGTTTGGACGCTTGCTTTGTCGGAGGAGGCGTAGAGCGCTTCTTGGAGGAGGGTGGAGAGGGGGCGGCTCTCGAAGGGGATGAAGGGCTTTGGAGAGGGACAGGTGAGTTCGGGAAAGGAGCGGATCGGATAACTTTCTGTTTTTTCGAGTTGATGGGTGCGGACGAGATGATCGACGAAGTAGCCGGTAGGGGGAGTCGTAAGGGTGAGAGTTTTCATCATCCAAATGTCGTGGCGAGAGCGGATCCAAAAGACGTCGAAGAGTTCGTGGTCGGAAAAGGTTTGGTAGACGAGTTCGGAGCCATCCTGGAGGACAAGAGCGTGAAGATTTTCACGGCGCGGTTTTTTGTTGTGGGTGGAGTAGGTGGCGCGGAATGTTTTGGCAGCATTGATGGCAGTAGGGGCGATCCACTCGCTATTCGCGTAACAGGTAAGGGAAAGAAAAGAGGCGAAGAAGAAAAAGGGGACGAGAAGTTTTTTGCGCGAGAGGCCAGCCATTTGAAGAGCGACGAGTTCGAGGTGCTCATTGAGATCGAGGAGCACTTTGAGGACCGTGAGGAGAAAGGAAAGGGGTAAGAAGAGCTCGAGATGAACCGAAAAGGAGCGGAGGTAATAGAAGAGGAGGGAGAGGGGCTCCGCATGTCCTTTGCCGAGGAATCGGACGCCATTGATCGAGAGGTCGAGGAGAAGATAGATGGCAAAGAGGGAACAGAGGAGAAAGGAAAAGGTGAGGGTAAGGCGATAGAAGAGATGTCGTTGCCACAGTTTCATACATAGCCTCTTGAGATGCGGCGGAGGCGGTAGAGACAGGAGACCCAGAGAAGGAGATGGGGGCCAAAGTAAGCGAGGCAAGCGAAGAGGGGCGCACTTTTGAGTGTTTTTCCGAAGAGGTAGCTAGAAAAAAAGAAGAGGGTGAGGAAGAGGGCGTAGATCGATTTGCGCCGAGAAGAGGTTCGGCTGTGTTCGATTCCAAAGACGCAGCCGAGAAGAGTAAAGCTAAAAACGGAAAGAGAGAGGGACAGGCGGCGGAGAATTTCGATGCGGGCGGTATTTGAAATGGAGGGAGGCTCGTTGAGTTGGCAAAGGAGAAGGGGAAAGTCGAGAGCGTTGTTTTCTAGTCGGGGACGACTTTTTTTGAGAGAGGCGGAGAGGATGGGAGCTGCGGTCGACATCGACGCTTGGTTTTCGACGATGAGGGAATCGAAATTATTTTCGGAGGGGAGGTGAGAGACGATGGCTACTTCTTTGCCGACTAGTTCTTCATCAGGTCTCCGGAAACCAGGTCCTTTAGGGCCGGGTAATTCACATCCAAATTTGGGAGGAGTTCGAAACTCCTCCCAAATCATTCCCCGTCCTTTAGGGCGGGGTTCATTTTGGACAGTGAGTTCATTGGCGGAAACGAGGGTGAGTCGCTGGAGGCTTTCATTGGGAGTGATCAGGAGGAAATTCTGGGCGCGGCTCCCTTCCTCTTCGACGTCGAGCTGAAGGTAAGTGTCGCGGATTCGGAGGAGTTGGTGTCGTTGCAGGAGAAGAAGGGGGTTGGCTGAGGTTTCACGGTAGAGGAGGGTTTTGGTCTCTCGGCGGCAAAAGGGGGCGAGCTCGGAGCAGATGGAGAAATTGGTCAGGGAGAAAAAGCCGGAGATGAGGCAGAGAGGAAGTAAGATATTTTTAAGAGAAAAGCCGGAGGCGCGGAGGGCGGTGAGTTCCTGGGTGCGGCTGAGGCGCTGGAAGAGGAGGAAGGAGGCGATGAGGGCAGAGAGAGGAATCGTCATCGGCAAAATGGTGGGGATTTGGTAAACTAGGAAGAGCAAAGTCTTAGAGGCGTCTGAACTCAAGGCTAAAAATCGAGCAATTTCTTTGAGACGCGAGACCAAGAGAAGGGCCACGAAGGTCCCGACCGAAAGGGAAAAGACTTTCCCGTAATTGAAGATTGCGTAGCGCCAAAGAATCGGGATCATCAGAGGCAAGTGTAGTGGATCTTTTGAAAAGGGTGAAGCACTTTATCGAGAAGCAATGGGATCGAAAACGGCCTCTTTTGCTCGGCTATTCGGGAGGCCCCGATTCGAAAGCGCTTCTCTATGCGCTGAGGGAGATAGAGGGGCTGCCACTTCATTTGGCTCATGTGGATCACGGATGGCGCGAAGAGAGTGCAAGTGAAGCGCTCGCATTGGGCGAAGAGGCAAAGAGATTAGGGGTGCCGTTTCATTCCGTGCCGCTTAAGAAGAAGCCTGAGAAAAATTGGGAAGAGGCGGGGAGAGAGGGGCGACTGAAATTTTTCCGCTCGTTATTCGATCAAATTCCTTTTCAGGCATTGCTGCTCGCACACCAGGCCGATGATCGGGCCGAGACGGCATTGAAACGGGTTCTAGAAGGAGCTCACCTCGCTTATATAGGAGGGCTGGCCCCGGTGACTGAGTTAGAGGGGATGTCGGTATGGCGCCCGCTGTTGGGGGTGCGCAAGCGAGAGGTGGTAGAGTTTCTGCGAGAACGGGAGCTACCGCCGCTGATCGATCCGTCAAATGAAGATGTCCGTTTTTTGCGAACCCGATTGCGACAAGAGGCGATTCCGCTGCTGACGAAGACGTTTGGTAAGGAAATCGTTGAAAATCTCTCCCTTCTTTCGGAGCGGGCGTTTGAGTTGCAGGAGTACCTCGATCGGAAGATGGAGGGTGTGTGGGGGCGCCGGGTTCAGGGGCCGTGGGGAGTGGCTGTTCAGTTGGAGGGGCTGGAAAAGGTAGAGGCTCGCCATTTGGTGCAAAGGCTGGGCCGAGAGGGGGGGATTCGATTGCCGAGGACTCTGCTCGAGCCGATTGTCGAATCAGCCTTAGAGAAGGCTCCTCAGAGGCGCTTTCGAGCAGGGGGGCGTACTTTCTTGGTGGGAAGAGGGTGGGTAGCTCTGATTTTTGATGAACGTAAAAAATTGAATATGAAAGAATTGCTGGAATTTTAAAGTTCCAGTTGAGACAATTTAATCTTTTTTTGTTATGAGGACCTTTCTAGGGGGTCTCGCAGGGGCGAGCTTCTCCTTTACTTTAACGTGTTCCAGTGGTTTAATGGACCCGTTATAGATACTCACTTTTCAAATATGGCAGATAAAAAAATGAGACCTGATCCACGAAAAAGTTTCCCTGGAGGTTTCCTCCTCTTTTTGCTCGCTGCTGTGCTGATCGTTTTAGGCGTGCAGACGTTTACTTCCGACCGTCCAGCCAAAGTCTCCTTTTCTCACCAATTAGAGCATCTGACCAACCTCAATTTGATCGTTCCCGAAGACAATCGGAAAATTGCCCAAAATGATAACTTAGTCACCTTTAGTGGTAAGTTCCGCGAGGGACTTCCAGAAGAGGGCACCGATCGCTACCGCTACCTTGAATTACTCAACCGAAATCATGAGCTAGAAGCTGAGTCGCTCCGCCTAGCTACCGAGCTGACCGGGCTACAGAAAAATGTCCAGGATGCGGCCGACCTTTACCTCCATGTAAGCGGGCAAGCTATTCCGACAAGCGGGTATGTCGTCGTAGGGACGCTGTATAATACGCCCGATCGAGAAAGCGCCGTTGTGGTTCGCTCCTTGTCAGACCGCCAGGTCGCAAGCATGCCCTATGTCTATCGCCTCTTCTCGCTGGCTCAACAGAGCCAAACAATGGAAAGTGTGGAAGAAGTGGGTAAAGAGGCGCGTAATTTGATTGCTCTTCTCCGTTCGCCTGCACTCGGCATTGGCACCGAATCGATCAAGCAAGAATTGAAAGCGCTCGATGGACAACTCCAACAAGCAACCGAAGCTTCTCTCGAATATCAATTGAAGTTGTATCGCAATGCCCTTCGGCAAGTGGCCTCTCTGATCGCCGATCTCGGCCGTCAGCAAGAGGGCGTTCGCTTGGCGCAGTTGCGCAGCGTGCGAGCTTATGTCGAAGAGCTGCAACAGTACAACCAAGTGGTGGCCGATCTCGAAAAGAACGGGGCAGTCCTCGATAAAGCGCGTCAAAAAGTAGCTCAGGTCATTTGGTATTTCAACAACCAGGAGCTTTCTACGAGAGCACTCGAAAAACAAGACCCTGAAGTTTATACCCACTGGTTTGCGCAAGCAAAGCAAGAGTGGGGTAGCTTCGATGGAAATAAGAACCTCGTTTACCGCGCTCCCGATCAGCCTCGCAATACGGTGTTGGAAAAGACATTTAAGAGTCAGGAGCCTTCTCCTAATTACTTCAGCTACATCTTCACCATCTTGCCTGTGTTGATGGTAATCTTGTTCCTTTATTTCATCTTCTCTCGCCAAATGAAAGGCGTTGGTTCTTCAGCGATGAACTTTGGTAAGTCTCCAGCTAAATTGATGACGAAAGAGCAAAACAAGGTGACATTTAAAGATGTCGCCGGAGCCGATGAAGCGAAAGAAGAATTGAAAGAGATCGTCGACTTCCTGAAAGATCCTCAGAAATTTACTGCGCTAGGCGCGCGTATCCCGAAAGGGGTTCTCCTCGTAGGACCACCAGGAACGGGCAAAACCTTGATCGCTAAAGCAGTGGCTGGCGAAGCTGATCGCCCCTTCTTCTCGATTTCGGGATCTGATTTCGTCGAGATGTTTGTCGGTGTAGGCGCAAGCCGCATCCGCGATATGTTTGACCAAGCGAAGAAAAGCGCTCCTTGCATTATTTTCATGGACGAGATCGATGCAGTGGGTCGCCATCGCGGCGCTGGCATCGGTGGCGGACATGATGAGCGGGAACAGACATTGAATCAGCTCCTCGTCGAAATGGATGGTTTTGATACGAAGGAAGGGGTCATCTTGATGGCCGCAACCAACCGTCCAGACATCCTCGACCGAGCACTGCTTCGACCCGGCCGTTTTGACCGACGAGTTGTTCTCGACCTACCAGACGTAAAAGGACGTTTTGAAATTTTGAAAGTTCATGCGAGACGAATCAAGATCGACACTTCGGTTGATCTCAATGACATCGCACGCAGCACGCCTGGAGCTTCTGGCGCTGACCTGGAGAATATATTGAATGAAGCAGCTCTTCTAGCTGCTCGCAAGGGGAGATCAGCGGTCACTTCGGTCGAAGTGAAAGAAGCAGCAGATAAGGTGCGCTTCGGCAAAGAGCGGCGCAGCCTTGAAATGGATGAAAATGAGAAACGAACAACCGCTTTCCACGAATCGGGCCACGCCATTGCCAGCCTCATCGTGAAGCATAGTGATCCGGTCGATAAAGTGACCATTATTCCTCGCGGCTTTTCTCTCGGTGCGACCCACTTTATGCCGAAGAAAAACCGCCTGAGTTACTGGCGTAAAGAAGTGCTCGACCAACTCGTCGTCCTCATGGGCGGCCGAGCTGCAGAAGAGATTTTTGTCCAAGACATGTCCTCTGGAGCGCAACACGATATTTTACAAGCGACAAAAATTGCCCGCAGCATGGTTTGTGAATGGGGCATGAGCGATGAACTCGGCACCGTTACCTACGACGAGCGAACTGATGCAGGACAATATCTCGGCATGGCCAATTACCATGAGAAAAGCTACTCCAACGAGACGGCGCAGCAAATCGACCAAGAGGTCAAGAAGCTGATCGATGAAGCGCACAAACGGGCGCTTACCATCTTGGAAGAGAACCGAGACAAAGTACAACTCATGGCCGACATGCTCATGGAATTCGAAACGCTCGATTCTACCGACGTCAAAGAGATCATGGAAGACTCGTGGAATGCAGAGGTCAAGCGCGCTCGCCTAAAAACAGCGGATGAGCTCCAACGCAAACTTCCTCCACCAGCACCGGCTCTTCCTGTGGTCGAACCTCCCATCAATCCAGGCACAGAACCTGGAATGCAACCTGGATTAGGAAGTCCCTGATTCTCAGGAAACAAGATCTGTTTCTAGCACTCTTAATCCTGGAGTGCTAGACAAAAATCCCTTCTCTTTTGTACACTCCAAAGTAGATTTGTAATGCAGTACAAATTGGAGGAAATTATGAATAGATTGTGTCTGCCAAGTTTTGTTGAAGAAACAGATGATAGCTTTATTCGGTTCTTAAAACAGTGGACCGTTCCTACAAAAAGCGAATCAGTGGTTCAAACAGGAGTTACAATCGCAGAAAGCGAAGATGCTGTAACGGTCGAAGCACCTGTTCTCGGCGTCAACAAAGAGAATATCCAAATCACCTATGAAAAAGGATTTCTCTTGGTGAAAGCGGAGGAAGAGGAAGAAAAGGTGGAAGAGAAGAAGAGGGTGAAATATCACCTCAAAGCTTCTCGCCAATATGTCTATCACATTCCGATTCCTACTCGGATCGATGAGCAAGTCTCGCCAGAAGCTTCTTATAAAGATGGTATCTTGCGAGTCAAATTCCTCAAGAGCAAATCGGCTCGTCCACAAAAAATCGCGATTCAATAATTGAAGAGGGGGCTGCCCCCCTCTTTTTTATTCTCTTTTGATAACAAGAGGACGATCCACTAATTCAAAAACGTGGGCTCCTTGTGCCCAAACAGGGTCTTCAAGTGGAATACCATCCAGGTTTCGAATGGGATTTTTCTGTAAGTCTCGTCGCTCCTGGTTGAACAGATAGCAATAAGATTCTCCTTTTTCAAATATTTTGGGAGCTTGTGGCCCTTTGAAGGGAACGCCTAAGTAGGCTCTAGCAAACTGATCGATTGCAATGAGTTGATGCGCATATTTTTGAATTTCCTCTTCATCGGCCGATTCTTTGTCATCTCCCAGCATGAAGAGGTCGCGATACCTCCAAGCCTTTGTTGTGTGGACGGAGTGTCGGGGGGTTAAATGCAAGAGATTGCAAAGGCGGTCAGGATCTGTTTCTCCTTGTTGGTAGTAGGGATTTTTCTCTGGAAAGATGCCATGCATGCGAATCAAATGGATCTGTTTGAGGGAAAGGGTGATTTGGTCCTTGTTATCACGGAACGTGACAAAACTGTGTGGCTCAAGGCGGCAGTTTGGATCCATGGGGCACGTGCCTGTAACTAAATGACCAGTAGAGAGGGGAGAAGGACATGAAACGTCAAGTTGACCAAACGTGTTAAATTGTCCCTCGCGATACAGCCCTTTCTTCGCTGCGTCGCGAGAGAGGTTGACCAGTTGTTGAAGGGATGCTCCGATCACCGTGCAAGAAACGTTTTGATCGAGCAGCGTGTTATAATGGGCTAGGCAACGTTCTTTTGAGATGCCGCGATTTTTGAGATCTTCTTCATTGAAATCGAAGATGGTTGTTCCCTGTTCAGGGAGAATGGAGCAAAAAGATTCCTTGGAACTTACTTGTGTAGCCATGACACCTCCTGATGTTATACACAACGTTGTGTATAAAGAGCAGGAAGTATACTCAATGATTACATTTTTGCAAAACGACCCAATTTGGGTTCGGCAATTGCAAGGAGGTCTTTCGATTTCATGAGGATCGATTCGGTGGCAAGGCCGCAATTGAACGCAGCTCTTTCCTCAAATTGGATTTGCTCATCGAAGTAGTTATCGAGATTGAGAAGGTTGCCGAAGGGGGGAACGCCGCCGATGATGAGGCCAAAGCGTTCTTGGATAACGGCGGGATCTTCGAACTCACATTTTTCGCCTACCGCTTCTTGGACGGCTTTCATGTCGAGTTTGAGATGAGCTGGGATGTTGATTTGGTAATTCTTCTTCGTCGATTTACCGCGCAAAATAAGGGCTTTGATCCCCTCTTCCATCCGTATGTTGCGGACACGTGCAGAGTCTTGGGAGGTAGGGGTAGGTTCGTGAGTTTTGTGCTCGAAGTCGATTTTGTTTTGGTGAAGAAGGCGGATGATCTCGTTCCGGATGTTTTCACCGCCGAAGAAGATGTGAGCTTTGAGCCGGTTGCCGGCTATCCGCTTGGTGTCGGAGGGGAAAAGGGAAGCTTCTCGGATGTTTTTAAGGCGCAGAAGAGTCATCGTGAGTCGCTCAAGCCCCATGCCAAAGCCGCCGTGAGGAGGCATGCCGTATTTGAAGATGCTTAGGTAATCGGTGAAATTGGCGGGATCCATCTCTTTGAGACGGATTCCTGCGAGCATCGACTCGTAGGTGTGGCGACGTTGGCCACCCGAGGTGATTTCAGTGCCGGCGCAGAGGAGGTCAAAGGTATTGGTCAGGGAGGGGTTTTCGTCTTTGGGATAGGAATAGAAGGGGCGTTTGCTCGTTTTCCAGTCGGTGACGAAGACGAGGTCGGTTCCGTGCGTTTGGGAGGCCCAAGCGCAGAGTTCTCGCTCCGCGGCAGGACTTAGGTCGGGTTCGCTACGCTCGTCGATTCCAGTGCGTTTAAAATAAAGTTCTTGGGCTTCCTGGAAGGTGAGACGAGGAAAGGGGACGTGAACAGGAGCAGAGATGAGTGGGTTCTGAAGGGTTTCGAGTTCCGCTTGGCAATGTTTGTGGAGGAATTGCATCATGAATTTGATGCAGCCTTCTTGAATATCGAGGATTTCGTGCCAGTGCTTGAAGAAGCCCATCTCAAATTCAAATTGCTTGCCTTCAGAGAGGTGACGCGAGGTGTGGGAGGGTTCAGCGCGAAAGAAGGGCATGAGGGCAAAGACCCGTTCATTTGCACCGACCATGATTTGTTTGTAGAGCTGGCTGCTTTGGGCGAGGGTAGCGGTATGGCCAAAGTAGTCGACGTTGAAAAATTCGGCGCCGCCTTCAGAGGAGGCTCCGATGATGTTGGGGGCGAAGTATTCGGTCGCTTTGATTTGGTCATGCATGTAGAGGCGGTAGGCGTGAGCGAGCTCGGCTTGGATTCTGAAAACAGCGGCGAGCTGCCGGTTGCGTAGAGCCATTGGCCGGTGGTCGAGGACGAAGTCGAGATCGGAATGGATCTCCGGCTTATAGTACTCGATCGGGGGGACGTCGCGGATAGCGTTTTCCACTTCGATGCGGGGATGGATGATTTCCGCGCCGAGATGGGCCTCTTTCGAGGCAGTTGCTTGGCCGTGGATCGTCAAGATCGAGCCGGGTTGTAACCCGTCGAGCTTGCGAGCTTCGTCTTTGTCTTCGACGACGGCTTGGGCAAAACCGCTCCGGTCTCGGAGGATCACAAAGGTGAGCTTTCCGAAGGCGCGGGTGTTGTTTAGCCACCCGCGTAATACGACCGATTTTCCGATGCAGTTGGACAGTTCTCTAGCGAGCACGCGGTCCATGGGTCCCTCTTATCTTATCTACGTGCGACTTGTTCCAATGTGGCCTTGTGGCTGAGTCGGATTTTGCCGCGGTCATCGATGTCCAATACCTTCACTTCGATCACGTCGCCTTCTTTGAATGGAGCGTCGTGGATTGTCGCGAGTCGGTTATGGGAGATTTCGGAAATGTGGCAAAGACCTTCTTTCCCGTAGATCTCGACGAAGTAACCGAACGGCATAATGGAGACAATAGGACCTTTGTAGGTCTTGCCGATCTCTACCTCTGCAGTGAGGTTGAAGACGATTTCTTTGGCTCTGGCCATCGCTTCTGGATTGCTCGATGCAATGCTGACAATGCCGTCGTCGTTGATGTTGATCTCGACGCCCGTCTCTTCGATGATGGCGCGGATTTGTTTTCCACCGGGTCCAATGACCGTACCAATTTTGCTCGGTTTAATTTGCATCGTCTCAATGCGAGGCGCATACATCGACATCTCTGCTTTTGGTTTGGGGCAAACCGCGAGCATTTTGTGGAGGATGTGGAAGAGGCCTTCTTTCGCTTGGGCGAGGGCAGCTCTCATGATATCAATGGTGATTCCTTCGACCTTGATATCCATTTGGAAGGCTGTAATTCCGTTATTGTCTCCGGTGATTTTAAAGTCCATGTCGCCAAGTGCGTCTTCTGCGCCGAGGATGTCGGAAAGGATGACGTACTGGGTTCCTTCGAGGACGAGGCCCATAGCAATCCCTGCGACCGGACGCTTGATCGGTACGCCGGCGTCCATGAGGGCTAAGCAGCCGCCGCAGACCGATGCCATTGATGAGGAGCCATTCGATTCGGTGATGTTGGACTCGAGGCGGATGACATAGGGGAAATCTTCCGCGGAGGGGAGGATAGCGGTGAGCGCTCGCTCAGCCAATTTGCCGTGGCCGATCTCACGGCGACCAGGGGCCCCCATGCGACCTACTTCGCCGACCGAAAAGGGAGGGAAGAAGTATTGGAGATAGAACTTTTGGTTGCCCTCTCCGTGCAAGTCTTCAAATCGTTGCGCAGTATTTTCTCCGCCGAGTGTAGCAACTGCGATCGATTGAGTTTCGCCTCGGGTAAAGAGCGAGCTGCCGTGTGTGCGGGGCAAGATCGCTTGCTCGATAGCAATCGGGCGGATTTCCTTGAGATCGCGTCCATCAATGCGTCGTTTTTCTTCGAGGACCATTTTGCGCATCAGCGAGGACTGGAGGTTTTTGAAAGAGAGAAGAATGTCGACTTTTGAAAGAGTAGCCCCTTCGCAGAGGAGGGTTTTGAGCATCGTCTCTTTGATTTCGGCGATCGTCTTTTCTCGTTCTTGCTTCGACTTGATGCGGAGGGCCGACTCGAGCAGCGTATTGACTGCTGCGTGAACGGCGTTGTTGACTTCCGTAGGAATTTTTCGCAAGACGCCTTGTTTTTTTGGCTTGCCGATCTTTTCGGCCCAATCAGCGAGGTGGCGGCAGATAATGGCGATTGCTTTATGACCGGTTTCAATGGCATCGAGCACTTGTTCTTCGGTCAAGAAGTCGCAGAACCCCTCAATCATCAAGACAGCGTCTTCAGTTCCTGCGAGAATGAGGTCGAGCTTCGAGGTCTTCATCTCTTCTTTGCTGGGATTGAGGACAAATCTTCCGTCGATCATTCCGACGCGCACTGCGCCAATCGGCTTGATGAGAGGAATATCGGAAATTGTCAAGGCGGCGGAAGAGGCGCAAATCGCCAGGACATCGGACGTATTCTTTCCGTCGTATGAAAGGACGTAGGAGAGGACTTGAACTTCGTGGTAGTAGCCGTCTTCGAACATCGGGCGAATGGGACGGTCGATGAGGCGGGAGGCCAAGATTTCGCGCTCGGAGGGACGACCTTCTCGTTTAAGGAAGCCGCTCGCCGTACGGCCGACAGAGGAATACTTTTCTTGGTAGTCGACTCGTAAGGGGAGGAAGTCGATGTCTGGGCTGGCATTCGGCGATGCGCAGGCGGTAGCGAGAATCATCGTTTCGCCGCAAGAGAGCATAACAGCTCCGTTTGCTTGGCGAGCGATTTTGCCGGTTTCTAAAACAAGCGTTTTATCACCGACAGGAATGGAAATAGTGTCTGTTTTGAACATGAGGGTTTTCTCCTAAGTGTAAATGGAAAACCCGCTGAAATAGAAATCAGAAAAGAACCTTTGAAGTGTTTCTTCCAAAATTCGTTTCTGTTCTCTATCTTCAACGGATGTTCCTGAAGAGCGGGCTGAAAGCCCGCTCGAAGTTATTTTCTAAGATTGAGACGGACGATGAGGTTTTGATAACGCTTCGTGTCTGTCGAGTTGAGATAATCGAGCAATTTTCTTCGCTGTCCGACGAGCTTTAAAAGAGCTAGGCGGGAGCTATGATCCTTGGGCGCGAGCTTCAAATGCTCGGTAAGTTCAGCGATTCTTTCAGTTAAAATTGCGATTTGAACGTCGGCTGAGCCGGTGTCTTTTTCGTGTAACTGAAACTTTTTAGTTATTTCTTCCTTGGTACCTTTATCTAGAGACATGAGAGGAAGTACTCCGATTATGAGGTTGAGTTAAGGGTTTGTGACATAAACTACCCAAAATTATATCGGATTTTGACAAAAGAAGCAACTCCTCTTGCAATTTTCCCCCCTCTCACGCTATCCTCAAATTCCTTTTTACTGAGAGAAATATGACCACTAAATTCCATACTTTACAACCTTGGCTAGAGGAAATCCTCTCGACCATCAAAAAAGATATCAAAACTGACTATTTACCTGCATTTCCAGCCCTTCACCGGGCTCATTTCGGCAATCGCCCTCTAAATCGACTCTCGACCGAGGAGCTCCTTACTGCTTTTTCAAAAGAACTCTTACAGGGCAACGAGGATCTCGCTGAGTGGGTGGTCAACCGATGGGTCTTCAAGCATGGCGAGGTCTATAGCCATTTCGCCGAACGGCTCCTCCATGTCAACCCTAATTTTGAAGCGATCCAAGAGCTCACCCCGGAGCAAACCGAAAAGATTCTTCATGGCGCCCTTGAGACGTTTGGAGCCAAGCAAGTCTATTTCTTCTCCCTCTTGAATGGCGTCGTCTTCCCGCCTGCCGTTTTTGAACGGCTCCGGAAAGCCGCCGAGATGGAAGAGACTCAGCACAAGGCTAAGCAAGCCTCCGAAGCCGAGCAGCAGCAAGCTGCCAGAACAGCCGAGCAGCACCAGCGAGAAGTCGCCCGTCTGACCGAAAAATACGAGCAAAAGCTGGCTGGCGTCCTGAAAAAATACACAACCGACGTCGAGGCGCTGAAAAAGCAAGTGCGAGCGCTTCAGCAACAACTCAACGACCGATGATCCAGGACAAAGACACCCACTTCATGCATGAGGCGCTCAAAGAGGCGAAAAAGGCCTTTGAAGCCGATGAAGTCCCGGTTGGCGCTGTCCTTGTTCACAAAGACAAAATCATCGCGCGGGGCCACAATCAAATCGAGCTCCTGCAAGATGCCACTGCTCATGCCGAAATGCTCTGTCTCACCGCTGGCGCCTCCGTCCTCGAAAACTGGCGCCTCGCCGACACGACTCTCTATTGTACCCTTGAGCCTTGCTGTATGTGCGCGGGGGCTATGCTTTCGAGTCGTATCCGCCGCCTCGTCTGGGCCGCTTCCGACCTGCGCCTCGGTGCCAATGGGAGTTGGATCAACCTCTTTGAGCACAAACACCCCATGCATTCGATCGAAATCACCTCGGGCATTCTCCAAGAAGAGGCGGCTGCTCTCATGCGAGAATTCTTCCAAAAGATGAGGAAAAAGAATGGAGCGAAAACAGATTTATCAGCTCTTGGAGCAATTGATTGAAAGCCAGCGGGGCAAACTCCTCGCCTCGGCTCGCCGCATCGTTCCTCACGTCACGCCTGACGATCTTCTCCAACCCAACGATTTTCCTGCCCTAGAGCATCATCCTCACTTCCGTTACGAAGAGGGGATTTTAGATGGATTGCAAGTCGTGCGAGCCGCATTCCTTGCCCTCGAGAAAGAGAGTTCTTAACCCAACTTTCTAGTTGGGTATTTTTTAGGTTTTACCGCTGAGCAATTTCTCCTTCTTTTCCGACGCGCTTTGCGCGGCCTCAGTGATCTCAGTGCTTTCAGTGGTGCTATCTTTTACGAGAGCTTAAGCTTCAAGTCTGTTCAATGGTGCTGAGCAAGCTTTGCATCTTAAAGCCCAAGCCGCTAAGCGCGGCAGAATTGCACCACTGAGAGCACTGAGATCACTGAACCCGCAAAGTGCAGCAAGAAAGAGAGGGGTTATTTCTTAGAAGCTTTTCTCTCGGAGATCTCTTGCATTCGCTTTCGTTCTGCTGGGGAGATCGATTGCTCTCCGTGGAGGGAGATGCGGGCGAGCATGGCATCCATGAAGGCGATGTCCTCGAGGACTGGCTCGCCTGTCTGAAAGTCATAGATTTTGGTGTGGGCAGGGCTTTTATGAGGATGGATTTTCTCCATGGAGCGGAGGACTCTTCTTTCGAAGGGAAAGAGGATGGAAAAAGGGCTGCTCACTTTTTGGGAGAAGACACAGAAGAAGTAGCCGAAAAAGAGGCCCGTTATGTCGGCGATCATTTCAATCCAGCGACTCTCGAGGAGGTTGAAGAGGAAGTGGAAGCCGGCGAAAAAGGCGAAGATCCAGGCGGTCCGGACGATGAGAAGCGTTGTGATATGGACGTCGCGGTTGGCGTGGAGAAGGGTCCAGGCGGTGAAGAGGGAGAGGAGGATAGGGGATAGCTGGGAAAAAAGGAGGGGGCTTTTGAGGAGGTAGAGGCTTAGGGAGGCAGCTAGGCCGGTGAAGAGAGTAGAGCCGAAAAAGAGCAATAGGAAGTTTTTCGACTGGAGCCGGTCGATCAGGGTGGCCCCGAGAATCCAGAGGAAAAAGAGGTCGAGGCAGAGGGAGAGGAAATCGCGACTGCCAGAGGCGAAAGGATAGGTGAGGAGAGTCCAGAAATAGCCGTGGGTCAGGTTGGAAAGGGAGAGACCGAGGTAGGGCCTTAAGGGGAGAAAGAGGTCGACCGCAAAGAGGAGGATAAGAGCTCCTAGGATCGCCTTGAGAGGGCGCGGGGTGGCGGTAGAGCGGGGTATAGGGGGAATTGACATATTTAATTTTTTATCACAAAGGTGATCATTGCGCAAGTAGGGTGGCTAAAAAAATTATTTGGTGAGATTTCGAGTGGGTCGAGCCTCCTTCTAGGGCGAGATCTCAAAATAGGTTTTTCTTGTGTTTTTCTGTGGGCCAGATTACAATTCTTCTTTAGTTTATTACAATGGAACTTCTAGCATGAAAGAGAAAACCCACCCCCCATACCAAGAAGTGTTGTTTGTCGATTCTTCGACAGGCGCTCAATTTTTAATTGGCAGTACCTTGCAGACCAAGGAAAAAGGAACGTTTCAAGGGAAAGAATATCCCATGAGCCGTATTCCTATTTCCTCCGCTTCTCACCCTTTCTTCACGAAGGCAAATCAGTTCATCGACAGCGAAGGCCGCGTCGACAAGTTCACGAAAAAATACGCTCGTCGGTCGGAGCAAGATAAAAAAGACCACGAGAAGCAGGAAGAGGCTAAAAAAGCCAAAGTCGCTGCGACAAAGAAGAAAAAATAGCCTTCAATGGAACAGAAAGTATCGCAGCTTTTGGAGAAGCTGCGAGAATTAGAAGAGCTGCTGGGCCATCCGGAGATTCTCACCGATCAAAAACGGTATCGATTGCTCACCCAAGAGCACGCCCAGCTCTCTGAATTAAGAGAGGCTTGGGACACGCTCTCTTCCATCGAAAAGCAGCTCTCTGAAAATCAAAAGCTTCTCTCCGATGAACAAGATCGAGAGATGATCGAATTGCTTCGCGAAGAAATCGCTGCCCTTGAGACGCGTCTTCCCGAAGCCAAAGCCCACGTCCAAAACTTACTCGTTCCTCCCGATCCTCGCGACAGTCGCTCCATCATCATGGAGCTGCGCGCAGGTACAGGCGGCGATGAGGCAGCCCTATTTGCCGGCGACTGTATCCGGATGTATCGCAACTACGCGACGAGCAAGGGGTGGAAAGTGGACGTCTTATCTACGTCAGCCTCTGAGGTTGGTGGCTACAAAGAATACGTCATGTCGATGTCGGGACAAAACGTCTTTCGCTTGCTCCAATATGAAGCGGGAACCCATCGCGTTCAACGAGTGCCAGAAACTGAGGCGCAAGGGCGGGTTCATACATCGGCCATCACGGTAGCAGTAATGTTGGAGCCCAATGACGATGACGACATCCGGGTCGATGAAAAAGATCTAAAAATTGACACCTATCGCTCATCGGGTGCCGGCGGCCAGCACGTCAATACGACCGACTCGGCCGTCCGAATCACCCACATTCCTACAGGAACTGTGGTCGCTTGCCAAGACGAGCGAAGCCAGCATAAAAACAAAGAAAAGGCGATGCGCCTTCTCAAGACCCGCATTGCGGAAGAGATGCGCCGCAAAGCCGAGGCTGAAATGTCGGCCATCCGCTCCAGTCAGGTGGGAAGCGGTGACCGCTCCGAGCGGATTCGCACGTACAATTACCCTCAAAACCGCCTCACTGATCATCGGATTAATCTCACTCTCTATAAACTCGATCGGATCATGGAAGGCGATCTCGACGATGTGACGATCCCTCTCGTCAATCACTTCTACCAAGAACAGCTCTCCTCATGAAGACGATCGGCGAAGTGCTCCAATTATCGACCCAATTTCTCGCCGAGAGGAAGATCGAGCGGGCCAGGCGTCTTGCAGAAGAGCTTCTCGCCGCAACGCTTCAAATGAAGAGAATGGACCTCTACCTTCAATTTGACCGCCCTGTCGAAGAGACCGAGCTCGTGTTGCTCCGAGAGGGATTGAAGCGGTGTGGGAAAGGGGAGCCAGTGGAGTATGTGCTCGGCGAAGTCGAATTTGCCGGATGTCAGCTCGCCATCGATCGATCCGTCTTGATCCCTCGTCCTGAAACAGAAATTTTAATCGACCTGATCGTCAAAGAAATAGGACCTGCCCAAGGGAAAGTGCTCTGGGATGTGTGTGCCGGCTCGGGAGGCTTGGGGCTTGCCCTCAAAAAAGCTCTTCCTGACCTTGAAGTGATTCTGTCGGACATTTCACCTGAAGCCGTTGCGATCGGGCAAAAAAACAGCCAAAAAAACGGTTTGGAAGTCGAGTTTCGCACGGGCGATCTCTTGGCCCCATTTGCCGGCGAGCAAGCCGATTTTGTCACTTGCAATCCCCCCTATGTAACGGAAACAGAATATTTGAATTTACAGCCCTCGGTACGCGACTTCGAGCCGCGCAGGGCATTGGTCGGAGGAGAGCGGGGAACGGAGTTTTACGAGAGATTGAGCTGCGACTTGCCCCTCCATTTGAAGCCTGGCGGCAAGGTTTTTTTAGAAATCGGAGCGACCCAAGGAGAGGCAGTCAAGAAAATTTTCGCAGGAGGACCCTGGGCTAGAGGGGAATTAAAGAAGGACTGGTCGGGACACGATCGCTTCTTTTTCCTTGAAAAGCAATGATTTTCTCGAGTATCCTCTTTAGCAAATATGTTTGGCTCATTCATAGAAAAACTGCAGGGACTGTTTTCAGGGCTGAAAGGCAAGAAGCTCACTGAGGACAATATTGGGGAGGCCGTTCGGCAAGTCCGGCTGGCTCTTCTCGATGCCGATGTGAATTATTCTGTGACGAGTGAGTTCATCAAACGGGTGAAGGAAAAGGCCCTCGGCGAAGCCCTCTTGAAGGCGGTTGATCCAGGGCAGCAGTTCATCAAGATTGTCCATGATGAACTAGTCGCTCTGATGGGCACCGAAGAGGCCCCGCTCGATTTGAACGGAAAGACTTCGGTTGTGATGCTCTGCGGACTCCAGGGCTCGGGCAAAACGACGACGTGTGCCAAACTCGCGGCCTACATTGGCCGCACAGAAAAGCACAAAAAAGTGCTGATGGCCGCTTGCGATTTGCAGAGGCCCGCCGCAGTCCTTCAGCTCCACAAGCTGGGGAAGGAAATTGGAGTCGACGTCTTTTCCATTGAGGGAGAGACGAGCCCAGTGAAGATCGCTCGGCAAGCGCTAGAAAAAGCGAAGCGAGAAGAGTATGATGTCCTCCTCGTCGATACGGCGGGAAGACTTCATCTTGACGAAGAGTTGATGAAAGAGCTCGAAGAGCTGAAGAAGCTGCTCGAGCCGAGAGAAGTCCTCTTTGTCGCCAATGCGACGACGGGTCAAGATGCGGTGAAAATCGCTGCAGAGTTTGACCGACGAGTACAGATCACCGGTACGGTGCTCACGATGCTCGATTCGAATGCGAGAGCAGGAGCTGCCCTCTCGATTCGAGAAGTGACGAAGCGGCCGCTAAAGTTTGAGGGAGTGGGTGAAAAGATCGCCGACTTCCAATTGTTTTATCCCCGCTCGATGGCCGACCGAATCCTCGGCATGGGCGATGTGATCAACCTCGTCAAAAAAGCGCAAGAGGCGTTTGACGAGAAAGAGAGCAAAGAGCTCGAGAAGAAATTAAAAAAGGCCTCCTTCACCTACGAAGATTACCTCAAGCAAATGGGGGCGGTGAAGAAGATGGGCTCGCTAAAGAGCTTGCTCAAGATGATGCCTGGGTTTTCAGGGCTAGAGGACCTCGACTATTCCGACAAAGAGTTCGGAAAACTCGAGGCGATGATTCTCTCGATGACACCTGCCGAAAGGCAAGAAATTGTCGAGCTCGAGCATAGCCGCCGGAGACGCATTGCAAAAGGCAGTGGAGTCGACATCGAAGAGGTGAACCGGATGGTGAAAGGATTTAAACGGGTGAAGCAACTTTTTAAAAACATGCCCGATATGAAAGGCAAAAAGCCGGGATTGTCGGATTTGAAAGAACTGAAAAAGCAATTTGAAGGTAAACAATGGCGTTAATCATTCGCATGAGACAGCAAGGCGCAAACAGCAGACAACGCTTTCGCGTCGTTCTCACAGATGTCCGTTATCCCCGCGACGGCAAATACATTGAAAAACTCGGCTGGTACAATCCATTCGGACCCGAAGGGACCAACTACCAACTCGACGTTCCACGCATCCAATATTGGATCGACCAGGGCGCACAAGTCTCTGATCGCGTCAAGTCGCTCGTTAAGCGCTTGGCTCCCGAGGTGGTCAAACAAATGGGCGCAAAGAAAGTCGCGAAGATGGAGAAAGCTCGCGTACAGCGCAAAAAGGAAAAAGCTCCTGCAAAGCCCGCTAAAAAGGCAGCAGCTAAGAAGAAGTAGTATGAAAATCGATATCCTCTCCCTTTTTCCCGATTATTTTCGCGGACCTTTTGACGTCAGCATGATCAAGCGGGCAAGAGAGGCGGGGATCCTTGATTTACATTTATTGGACATTCGGGACTTTGCCGAGAATAAACACCGCCGAGTAGATGATCGCCCCTACGGCGGGGGCCCTGGCATGGTCCTCTGTCCCGATCCGGTCGCTAAAGCGATTCGGAGCGTAAAAAAAGAACGCTCGCATGTCGTATACCTTTCGCCACAAGGGCCCCTGTTAAGTGCCCGGAAATGCGAAGAACTGGCCCAAAAAGAGCACCTGATCCTGCTCTGTGGTCACTATGAAGGAATCGATGAGCGAGTGATTGAAACAGAAGTCGACGAAGAGATCAGCATTGGCGACTACGTCGTGACGAATGGCTGTATTGCTGCCATCGTTCTCGTCGACGCCGTGAGCCGGTTTATTCCCGGCGTCATCGGCCACCCCGATGCAGTAAAAGAGGACTCGTTCCAAAACGGCCTCTTTGACGGCCCCCACTTTGCCGGCCCCCTCGAATTTGAAGGGAAGGCAGTGCCCCCCGTCCTCGTCGGAGGAAACCATGCGAAGATTCGCCAATTTCGCTTGGAAAAAGCAACCGAAAAAACACGCCGGGTACGACCCGAATTACTAGGAGAAAAAACGTGAGCCGTTTAAAAGTCATTGAGGAAGTCGAATCCTCCTATCTTAAAAAGAAAGTCCCCGTCTTCAATGTCGGCGACACAGTCCGCGTCCAGACCCGCGTTATTGAAGGGGACAAAGAGAGAAACCAAGCCTTCCTCGGCACCGTCGTCGCCAAGAAGGGCACTGGCCTCTCCGAGACCTTCACCGTCTACCGCACTGCCTATGGATCGAGCATGGAGAGGGTTTTCCTCGTCCACAGCCCCCGCATCTCGGAAATCGAAGTAGTCCGCTCTGGCAAAGTCCGAAGAGCCAAGCTCTACTATCTCCGTGGCAAAGCTGGTAAAGGTGCTAAGCTCCGCGAGCAGTTCAATGCAGGCCAAGAAGCCCAAGCTGCCCCCGTCGAAGCCGTTCCTGAGCAAACTACTGAAGCTTAAGCCTTTCCATTTTCTTTAATCCACGGAGTCCCCCGGTTCCGTGGATTTTTTTTCTCTTATTTTAAAAAAAAACCTTATAAATTGAAAATAATTAAATATAATGATATAATATTTTCAATTTAATAAGGAGAATAAAAATGAGTACACAATCAATAGGAAATACAGGTTCAACGCCGTTAAATGCGCTAAACAGCCCCCAGCCGGCTGTTCAGCTTTATGAGATGCCAGAGACGGTCCAGGCGATTTTGAAGAAAAATGGAATCCAATCAGATGAGCAATGGCAACTCACAAATCTTCAGGGCAAGGTAAAAGAGATCAATTCAAAACTGATGCCTGTAGAAATGTGGAATGTGCTCGGCAATATATTGGAAGCTTTGTTAGTTGTGGCGGCTGTGGGCCTCTTTTTTGCAGCAATCCCACTTGCTGGAGGGGTGAACTATCTTTTTATCTTGCTCTGGATAGGGGCAGCTTTATCTGCGAGTCTCGCAGTTGGTATGGAGAAAAAGTGGGCAATTTCTGACGTTTCTCAATTTAGATGGGAATGGCAAAAGTGCCAAGCAATGCTGAAAAATTCGGAAAAAATGAACGAATTTGTTGAAAATCATCACCTAGAAACTTCGTTCAACTTGAGACAATTGTTACAGATCGTCCCTGCTTTTGAAGCTTATTCTTCTGAGATAGCAGCTAAATCAAAAAGAGAAGCTGCTCTCGAAAGTTATAACAATTGGTCGGCAAAGAATGTTTGTCATGATGTAACTGTGACACCCCCGACCTCAAATCAGGCAAATTTTATCTACTAACTTAAAATAAATAAAAGGAGGTTATTATGAATTCAATAAATGTGGTCTCTTTTACAGAGCAAGTGGAAGGCGCTTCTACAACTAACGGCAATGTTTGGACTGAGATTCCAGATAAATCGCCTTTTTGGCGCTCATTAATAGAGCACGTCAATACGGAGATTCGGCAAGTCCTTGAGACGAAAGAGTTGCATGAGGGAGAAGCCCATAGCCAAAAAATCCACCGTCAAATTGAGAAGATAACAACGATCAAAGAACAGTTGGGTCCTGAAGTGGTAGCTAAGATGAAGGGAATTATTCCATCTGTAAACAAGCAGGTAGGACAAAAAAAAGACCTCCAAATGCTAGCGGGATTTACGGAAGCGATTCTTTTAAGCGCTTCCATCTTATTAACTGCTTACATTCTTGCGCTGCTGGAATGCAACCTCTTATTCTTCTTGTTGATTTTGCCGTGCATCTTCACTGTACTCCACGGGACAGCTGTGACGAACCGGGCGATCAGGATAGAGCCAATGTGGGACATTGACGATGCTTTACATTTGCTCGAACGCTATGAATCTCGTTCGGCGTTGTTGCGTAAATAGCTGCGGATGAGGTTCTTCTTGTTCTCAAACCACTGAGTCTTTAAATTTTTTGTTGCTCACACAAAAACTTTAGGCTCGATATGGCACCCAAGAAAGATACGACTCCTTCCAAGAAAAAAGACAAGTAC
>JAGWKU010000051.1 GCA_028873375.1 Verrucomicrobiota bacterium | reverse complement strand
TACTACCAGGCCGTGCCGATCAAGCCTTCAGAGCTAGGGCTCATGCGTCGTGTCGACGAGATCTATACAGCACGGCCATTTCTAGGCTCGCGCAAAATTGCTCAGGAGTTGAAAAGAGAAGGTTGCGACGTCAATCGCAAGCACATCCAACGAATTATGAGGCTCTTGGGATTAAAAAGCAGAATGCTAAAGCAAGCATTCCCAAAGCAATGGCAACTTTGGATACCACGATAAAAGTAAACATAATGAATGTGTGTCCTCAGAAATAAACGTGGCAACAGCATGCTTAAAGGAAAATTTTATTTTCAAGTGATTATTGAAAGCGCTGCTTGAGAGAGTCCAGTTCAGCGAGAAGGGCTAGCGGCATCTTGGAGGCGAAGCGTTGAAAGTATTTTTTTAACTCTTCGATCTCTGCTTGCCATTCTTTTTGGTCGATGCGGAAGAGGTTTTCAGAGGCATTGTGAGGAAGGGAGAGGCCGGAGAGGTCGATCGACTCGGGGAGGATACCGATGGGGGTTTCGCGACCGGGGGCCTGATTCGAGGTGCGCTCGAAGATCCACTTGAGGATGCGGCTGTTTTCCCCGTAGCCGGGCCAGAGAAGTTGTCCAGTGGATGGATCTTTGCGAAACCAGTTAACGGAATAGATGCGGGGGAGCTTGTCGGGAGGACTTTTTTCACCCATGGAAAGCCAATGAGCGAAGTAATCGCCCATGTGGTAGCCGCAAAAGGGAAGCATGGCGAAGGGGTCGTGGCGCAATTGGCCGACGGCGCCTTTGGCGGCGGCGGTCGTTTCGGAGGAGAGGGCTGCGCCGAAGAAGACGCCTTGAGCCCAAGAGTAGGCCTCGACGACAAGGGGGATGGTTCCTTTTCGGCGGCCGCCGAAAAGGATTGCAGAGATGGGAACACCTTGGGGATTTTCAGCAGCGGTATCGTAGATGGGGCATTGGTGAGCAGAGACGGTGAAACGGGAATTTGGATGGGCCGCTGGTTGGCCGGAGGCGGGGTCATGGGGTTTGCCGAGCCAATTGATGAGGCCAGGCGGGGGCGCACCGTTTATCCCTTCCCACCAAACATCTTTTTCGGCAGTTAAGGCGACGTTAGTAAAAATAGTATCGCGAACGAGCGTCTTCATCGCGTTGGGGTTGGTCTTCATCGAGGTGCCAGGAGCAACGCCAAAATAGCCCGCTTCAGGGTTGATCGCGTAAAGCCGACCGTCGGAACCAATGCGAAGCCAGGCGATGTCGTCGCCGACGCACTCGACTTTCCAGCCAGGCAGAGTCGGGGAAAGCATGGCGAGATTCGTCTTGCCGCAGGCACTGGGGAAAGCGGCAGCGATGTATTTTTTCTCCCCTTGCGGGTTAGTGATGCCGAGGATGAGCATATGCTCGGCCATCCAACCTTCATCGCGCCCTATCGCCGAAGCGATGCGGAGAGCAAAACACTTTTTGCCTAGGAGGGCATTGCCCCCATAACCGCTGCCATAGGACCAAATTTCGCGTGTTTCGGGAAAATGGGCGATGCGTCGGTCTGTTGGATTGCAGGGCCAAGAAACGTCTTTCTCCCCCTTTTTTAGAGGCACGCCGACGGAGTGCATGCCGGGGACAAAGAGATCTTGCGCAAGGTGTTTGAGGGCTGGCTCTCCCATGCGGGTCATCAACTTCATGTTCAAGACCACATACGGTGAATCGGTGATTTCAATGCCAACACGAGAAAAGTGAGAGCCGAGCGGCCCCATGCAATAGGGAACAATGTACATCGTTCTTCCCTGCATGCAGCCATTGAAGAGTTTTTTCAGGTGCTCGCGCATCTTCGCTGGCTCGCTCCAGTTATTGGTGGGCCCTGCGTCTTCTTTTTTCTCGGAGCAAATAAAGGTGTTTTCTTCGACGCGAGCGACATCGTCTGGATGAGAGTGACACCAAAAACTACCGGGGCGCTTCTGCTGATTGAGCGGAGTGAGAATGCCCGCTTCCACCATTTGAGTTGCAATGCGATCTGATTCCTCATCGCTGCCATCGCACAGATGGACATGGTCAGGGCGGCAAAGGGCAATTGCCTCTTCAATCCAACGATTTAGGGCGCTGTTTTGCGTCCATCGGTTGGGAGAGCTGCTTTCGATCATTAGGGCCTGTCACCAACGCTTGGTCTAGGGTATTAACAATCTTTCAGACCCTAGAAGGATTTTTTCTTCTTAAATTTATCCAGGTATTCGAGAGCTTTTCCGGTGCCTAGGCAGACTGCGAGCAGGGGGTTCGGAGCTACGAAAACGGGAAGACCCGTCTCTTTGATAAGCGCCTTGTCGAGGCCCTTCATCAACGCGCCGCCGCCGGCGAGCACCATCCCGCGCTCAACCAAATCTGCGGCAAGTTCAGGGGGGCATTTTTCCAGCGTAAGTTTGACGCTTTCGATGATTTGCTGAATCGGTTCGGCCAAGCACTCGCGAATTTCAACCGAGTTGATTCGCTTGGTGATTGGAAGGCCTGCCACTTGGTCGCGACCGCGCACTTCCATCTCGAGTTCGTGATTGCCGAGCGGATAGGCCGATCCAATGGTGATCTTGATCTCTTCCGCTGTGCGTGGGCCAATCATCAAGTTGTAAGTACGGCGCATGTAATTCATGATGCAATCGTCGAACTCGTCGCCTGCGATGCGGAGGCTGCGCGACTCGACAATACCGCCGAGAGAGATGATTGCAATTTCGGTCGTACCGCCACCGATGTCGATGATCATGTTGCCCGATGGCTCGTGCACAGGCAAATCGACGCCGATCGCTGCAGCCATGGGCTCTTCGATCAAAATGACTTCTTGCGCTCCTGCATGGAGAGCTGAGTCTTCAACGGCTCGCTTTTCGACCCCAGTAATGCCCGAAGGAACGGCGATCAAAATACGAGGGCGGAACAAGCTACGGGCGGGTGTCACTCGCTTGAGGAGTTCTTTGATCATCCCTTCGGCGATTTCGAAATCGGCGATCACGCCGTCTTTCATCGGGCGAACAGCGTGGATTTTGCGCGGTGTTTTGCCCAACATCGCCTTCGCTTTATGACCGACAGCGAGCACTTCATTTGTGAGAGAATCGACAGCGACGACGGAGGGTTCGGCGAGGACAATGCCTTTGCCCCGCACATAGACGAGAGTGTTAGCTGTTCCCAAGTCAATTCCAATGTCGCTCGAGAAAAGGCCCGACAATCGGTGAAACCGTTTTCTCAAAATAGCTTGGATTTCTCGGAGAGATTTTTTAACTTGCTCTGCTGTCGAATTTTGCATCGTTTTTCAAGTTTGTAAAAGTTCGAGAACGTCTTCCCAGGTCAATTTTGCAATTGCTTCATCATCGCAACTTACGACTTTCTTGACCAATCCTTTTTTACGTCTCTGCATCTCAACGATCTTCTCTTCAATTGTATTCAACGTAATCAGTTTGTAAGAAGAAACCGATTGCTTTTGTCCGATGCGGTGTACACGGTCCGTCGCTTGATTTTCAACTGCAGGGTTCCACCACATGTCGTAGTGGATGACTGTGTCGGCGCCGACCAAGTTAAGGCCTGTGCCACCCGCTTTCAGAGAAACAAGGAAGACCGGAATCTCTTTATTCTCATTGAATTCTTTCACAATATCGAGGCGATTTTTGGTCGATCCATCGAGGTAAGAGAACGAAATTCCCCGCTGCTCGAAATCCTCTCGCATGATCTGCAACATACGAGTGTATTGGCTAAAGATGACCGTTTTGTGATTGCTTTCGACCAACGTCTGGAGCAACTCGAGGAGCATTTCATATTTGGCCGAATCCCCAGACTCTGCTTTTTCTTTGGCGAAGATTGCGGGGTGGCAGCAAATTTGCTTGAGGCGTGTCAGTGTTGCCAAGACGTGAATTTGAACTTTGTCAAAGCCATCGCGCTCGACCAACTTGACCAACTCGTCGCGAGCGGAGGCCGCATACGAGCGGTAGAGTTCCATCTGCACATCGGAGAGTTGGCAGTGATAGACAATTTCGGCCACTGGCGGCAAGTCGTGCAGCACATCGCTTTTCATGCGGCGCAAGATGAAAGGCGATACTTTCTTGCGCAAGTATTCAATGTTTTGCACGTGTTGTTGGCCTTGGACGCGGATGTATTTTTCGAGGAATCGATCGTAGGTGCTTAAAAAGCCGGGCATCAAGAAGTCCATGAGGCTCCACAACTCGTCGAGCGAATTTTCGATCGGCGTACCGGTCAAGATCAATCGATGAGCCGCCTGGATCATCTTCACCGACTTCGCATTGCGAGTGCCTCGGTTTTTGATGTGTTGCGCTTCGTCGAGAATGGCATATGAGAAGGGGTTTTGACTGTAGATCTCGATGTCTTTTTGAAGCAGCGTATACGAGGTGATGACTACATCGTACTCATTCAATTTCTGCAGCAACTTCTTCCGCTGATTCGGAATGCCATCGACCACCATGGCTTTCAATTTGGGGTTGAACTTATTCAACTCCTCTTTCCAGTTGTAGAGTAGAGAAGTGGGGCACACAATGAGCGAATGAGAGTCTTTGTTTTTGAGTTGGTTCTGGGTGATCGCCGCGATCGCCTGCACGGTTTTGCCCAGCCCCATGTCGTCGGCCAAAATGCCATTCAAGTACATCAAGCGAAGGCGCTCGAGCCAATGAACCCCTTCCTTCTGGTAAGGGCGTAAATCGGCCTTGAGGTCTTTGGGAATTGGCGCAGGCGCCAGAGCCGTTTCGCCTAGCATTTGACTTCGGATTTCGAGCAGCTTTTTCGACATTTTGAAATCGACTGGCAATCCATCGAATGCTTTTGGATCGATCGTCGCCAAATTCCAGAGCGGCTTTTGCTCCTTGTGGTCGTCGAGTTTTTTGATCCCCAATTCATCGAATAGCTGGACCAATTTGCCAATTCGGTCGAGATCGAGGACGAGAATTTTGGAAAAGCGAGGACCGCTGTCTTTGTTTCTCGCCTTTCCAGCATCGAGCTCCACATAGGAGCGCTTGGCGCTGACACATTCCCAGAGAAGCTCTAGTTTTATGCCTTTTAAAGAACCATCGACTTTCAGATCGATTCCATAGTAGCCCACCGTATCGCTGACATCCAGAGCGAGTTGGAACTTCGTCTCATCGTAAATGAATTGATCTAGAAGGTTTTGTGGGCATTCGAACTGCACGCGATGTTGGTTGCGAGGAATCGTTCCCGTCATGAATTCGACGATCTTCTTCTCCGTCTTCGCGACATAGATGCCCATCTGCGGATTGAAGACAAAATCTTGGAACAGATCTTCGATGATCTGCCGCTCTTCGACCAAATTGCGAGCCAAAACACCCTGCGGCGACACAAATGTACGCATGTCTTCAAACGAAAGCTTCGATGCGATGGCCGACACCTCATGCCCCTCGTACGAGAAGAAGAGAGTCGCCTCCAATTCCCCATCCAAATAGGACAATTGGCAACGGGCTCCTAATTTTCCAGTGAAGGGCAGCGTGACAAACTTGTTGAGAATCTCCTCCCCTTCAATTTCGACAAACCGCTTGAGTTCAGGAAGCGCATTTTCGACAAATGTCCCGAGGAGCGGCTCTGGAATCGTCATCTCTCGAATCGCGTTGAAGTTGAGCAAGTGGGTCCGCTTGATGTGAAGAGGGAAGCGATAATAAGTATCTTGATGAATGAGACCTGGCTGCGCGCATTCGAAGAGCACAGCATCATCGGCGTTTAAGCATTGCTCGCCCAAGACCAACTTCGGCTTGAGCAGTAATTTCGCTGCAGGCGGTTCAATGTATTCGAGTGTAAAGCGGAGCGAAAGCGGCGCCGATGCGTAACGAAGCGGTGTTTCGAGCGATCCCAAATACAAGCAAGGAAGGGCGGGCAGCTCCTCTTCCAAATCCTTAAAACCGCGAGGGCCAGCGAGTCTCAACGCACCTTCATGCGTCTTCGCAAGCAACTGGCCAAAAATTTCTGGATCGATCGACGCAATGCGGTGAGCTCTCTCGTTTTGCACTGTCTCTTGCACACGCGCATGATCCAAAAGCAATTGCAAAATGGATCCAGCCACCTCATCAAAACTCTTCATCGAGAAAAAGAGTCTGCGTCCCGCCACAAAAAGCGGCTCTTCATATCTCACCGCTTCTAAAAATCCTTTCAATTGAGAAATCTGCAACGGTTTCGAGCGGAAAGGCAATCTCATAGCCAACTGGAATTCTACCTTTCCTTTTTGTTGGAATGAGGTCGGATTTAAGATGACCGCCAGCTCCGCGGTCGCCAGAGCACTCTCTTCGGTGGGGAAGAAGAAAGGTGAATTCGAAAGCACTTCCGATGCGGTGACATACTCTTGCAGTACCTGCTTCTGATATCTCGCATCTTGTTTAACGACCTCTTTGGTCTCCGCTTCCTTGATCGCCTCGATCAGCTCTAGTTTTTCCTCCTGATCCAATTGATCGCTCTTCGAAATATCGGACTCTTTTGAGAACTCGATCAGCAACGCATCGATCTTTTCTTCCAGAAAGAAAATCAGCGCAGCCAAATGCTGACAATCGTATCGACTTGGGCAATCGCAATTCGTATGCACCGCCTGTGACTCAAAGCGATCGACTTCGATTTCGCTTTCGTAGGCGTTGTCGTAATTGCCCAAAATTTTGCTGCTGAACCGAATGGTTTCGTTATCGAATTTGATGATTTTCGCCGACACTACCCGGCTCTTTTCAAACAAAGAGCGGCCTTCTTTTAGAATGTTCGACGCGAAATCTTGTCTCAACTTACGAAAGTTCAGCATATGTTAAAATCCATCACGGTCCTGCAAAGATCAGGTTTTACCGTTTTTTCACAACGCTTGCAACCAATTTTTATTTAATCCCGAAAAAAAACCATTCCCCCTTTTTTTTGCCGCGCTTCGCGGCCTCAGTGTTCTCGGTGGTCTCGGTGGTGGATTTTTCCCGCGCTTCGTGGCTTACTTTTTCTCTTGTGTGATAAGACTTTGTCGAGCTGGCTAAGAAGTTAACCACCCATAAATATTGCACCACCGAGAACACCGAGAGCGCCGAGGCGGCGAAGCGCTGCAAGAGAAGGAAATAAATCTTTTTTAGAAAATTTTATGTTGGTTGCAAAAAAAGTGGTGAAAAGCCTATGATCAACGGCTTTATGCCATGTGCGGGCGTAGCTCAGTGGTAGAGCATCACGTTGCCAACGTGAGGGTCGTGAGTTCGAACCTCATCGCCCGCTTCCTTTAGGAGTATTTTGTGAGTGCCCTTGCCAGTTCCGAAGAATTGAAGAACGACGATCTCCGCGTCGTCGTTCACCGAAAGCCCGCCTGCCGCAT
Organism: Verrucomicrobiota bacterium; assembly: GCA_028873375.1. Classification (GTDB taxonomy): domain Bacteria; phylum Chlamydiota; class Chlamydiia; order Chlamydiales; family SM23-39; genus CAITMJ01. The sequence continues at coordinate 5,165 of JAGWKU010000051.1, read as the reverse complement.
CGAGCTCGAAGTACACGCGACTCCTGTCATGGTGCAAAAAGCCCGAAAAGCAGCGATCAAAGTAATCAATAAAGAAGTTACCACCCCTGGTTTCCGCAAGGGAAAAGCCCCCGAAGAGACCATCGAGAGGAAATTTTCTGCTCAGATCGCCAAAGAACTTCATAAGCAACTCGCCGATCTGGCCTACGTCGAAGCTCAAAAGTTAGCAAAAATCCCTTTACTCAACCAAAATTCTTCCATCTCTTTCGATGTGAAAAAAGAGAGTGAAGAGGGCATCGACCTATTGTTTGTTTTTGAAACTGAGCCTAAAGTCCCCACCGCCGATCCAAAAAAATTTCAGGCGAAGCCCGTTCAACGCCCTGAGGTTGGCGACATCCAAGTAGATGAAGCGATTCTACAGATGCGCTTCTTCTACGCTCAATGGAAAGTGGTCGAAGATCGGCCGATCCAAGATGGCGACTACATCATGATCGATCTTGAAACGATCGATGGAGAGCAGTCTCAAAAAGTCTTTAATCAAGTCCGCTTCGAAGTGTCGAAAGCGAGAATGGCGACATGGATGAAAGAACTCGTTTCAGGAGCCAAATCGGGCGACGTGTTAGAAGGGATCAGCCGCCCCGAAGAAAATGCCTCCGAAGAAGAGAAAAAGCAGTTTGAACCGAAAAAAGTTCGCCTCACTATTTCGAAAGTCGAAGAAGCGATCCTCCCCGAATTGGACGATGAATTTGCCAAGAAAGTCGGCGCGAGCGATGTGACCGGTATGCGCGATTCGATTCGACAAATTTTAGAGGCTCGGGCCGAAGAAAAAGTCCAAGACGATCTCCGCGAGCAAATCAACGACTTTTTGATCGAGGAATATATGTTCGATCTCCCCCGCTCCTTGATTGAGACAGAGAAAAAACACCGCATGGACAATATGGTCCGCGACCCCAAATTCAAAGCGACTTGGGACAAAGCTTCGCAAGAAGAGAGAAAAAATATTGAGACGAAAGTTGAGCGAGAAGCAGACCAAGCTGTTCGCCTCTTTTACCTCTCTCGCCAAATCGTCCGGGACCTCAACCTTCCTATTACCCATCAAGAGGTTGAAAACGAGGCGGTGAAGACCCTTCGATCCTTTGGCGCTCAAAATACCGACCAAATCCCCAAAGAGATGTTTGCCCTCGCCCTTTCGAAGATCATTCTCTTCAAAGCGCAGAGTTATATTTTGGAGCACCAGGTAGCGAGCAACAATTAAAACTAGCCCCCTGCGACGCACAGGCACGCAAAAAGACTTGACCTGAGACGGGTTGCCCCATATAAGGGGGTATCAGAATTAGAAATGGAGCAAGAGGCATGTCGTTAACTCCCTATGTCATTGAAGATACTGGGCGCGGCGAGCGTTCAATGGATATTTATTCCCGCCTATTGAAAGACCGAATTATTTTCATTGGGACCGATATCAATGACCAAATGGCAAACGTCGTGGTCGCTCAACTCCTCTTTCTGAAAATGGAAGACCCGAAAAAAGACATCAACCTCTATATCAATTCCCCCGGTGGACAAATCACGGCAGGACTCGCTATTCTCGATACAATGCAATTCCTCGGCTGCGACATAAACACCTATTGCATTGGCCAAGCCGTTTCGATGGCCGCCCTCCTCATCGCCGCTGGAACAAAAGGAAAGCGATTTGCCCTTCCCCACAGCCGAATCATGCTCCACCAACCCTATGGCGGAGTGATGGGAACCTCTGAAGACATCGCCCTACAAGCCAAAGAGATTCTCGAGTTAAAGAAAATCACCTCGAACCTGATGTCCCACTTCACCGGCCAACCTCTGGAAAAAGTGCTCGAAGATTCAGAGCGCGATTTTTACATGAATCCAGATGTAGCCTTGAATTATGGAAAACACGGCATCATCGATCACATTGCGAAGCCGACCAATCCCGCTCCTTCAATCGCCCCAACCCCTGCATTAATGACGTCATGACCAAAAAACAGACTCCAGCCGAAATGGCCTCATGTTCTTTTTGTGGACGAACCGAAGACCTCGTCGAAAAGCTCATTTCAGGACCCAATGCCTACATCTGCGATAAGTGCGTGGGTCTCTGTCTCGACATCGTCCAAAAAAAGCCGGTCTCCTACGACATTAAGCTCCTGAAACCAAAAGAAATCAAAGCCCATCTTGACGAATACATCATTGGGCAAGAGTCGGCCAAGAAAACCATTTCTGTTGCTGTCTACAACCATTATAAGAGAATCCGCTCGATCAATAAAAAATCGGAAGTCGAATACAGCAAATCGAACGTGATGCTCATCGGCCCCACTGGGTCAGGCAAAACTCTTCTCGCCCGTACCCTCGCCATGATCCTCGATGTTCCTTTCGCCATTTCCGATGCGACGACTCTCACGGAAGCAGGCTACGTCGGTGAAGACGTCGAAAACATCATCCTCCGCCTCCTCCAAGCAGCCGATTATGACGTCGCCAAAACCGAGCACGGCATCATCTACGTCGATGAAATCGATAAAATCCGGAAAACGACCTCCAATGTCTCGATCACTCGAGACGTCTCTGGCGAAGGGGTTCAACAAGCGCTCCTAAAAATCGTCGAAGGAACCGTCGCGAATGTACCTCCCAAAGGGGGCCGCAAGCACCCGAACCAAGAGTACATCAAGGTCAATACCCAAAACATCCTCTTCATCGTCGGCGGCGCCTTTGTCCACCTCGATAAAATGATCGCCAAGCGGCTCGGCAAAAGCACCATTGGCTTCGATGCAGCCACTAAGCAGGCAATTGATAGCCACGAGACCAACTTCCTCCTCTCCAGAGTGGAGCCAGAAGACCTCATCTCCTTTGGCATGATCCCCGAGTTCGTCGGCAGGTTCAATAGCATTGCCAACTGCAACGAACTGACCGAACAAGATTTAGTCGAAATTCTAGTCAAACCGAAAAACGCCATCATTAAGCAATACAAACAGCTCTTTGCCGAGGAAAACGTGAGCCTCGATTTTACCGAGGCAGCCCTTTTTGCCATGGCTAAAAAGGCCAAGGAAACGGGGACCGGCGCCCGAGCTCTCCGGATGATCGCCGAAGGGATCCTACGAGACCTCATGTTTGAGGTCCCCTCCGACCCTTCCATCAAGGAGATTATCATCGACAAAGACTCGATCGTCGACCGGGTACCGCCCAAGGTCGTCCGCAGCAAGTCAGCGTAAAATTCAGACCAATCCTCCATTGATCTATTATACTATATCATTTCAAAGTTCTGATCTGCTATAACAGATCGTTTGACTGCTAATCGGATATGTTATAACATCTATTTCATAGAAACTATATAGGATAGCATATCAATGGACGGATCCATCCAAGAAATGGCAGCCCAGGTCAAAGCGGCCCGCAAAAAAAAGGGGCTTAGCCAAAGGGAGTTGGCTGCTAAAGTCGGAATGCCGCAGAGCCATATTTCTAAAATTGAGCAGGGGCTGGTCGATCTCCAAACATCCAGTTTGATTCAGATTGCTCGAGCCCTCGATCTAGAACCCGTCCTGATCTCTCGCACCCATTTGTCAGCCGTCGAGGCGATCCAACAAAATAGACCCTCCTCAAAATCTATCCCAGCCTACCAATTACCCGAGGGGGAAGATGACCCCGATTGATATAAAAGTCCTTCGAGTTCTCCTGTACAATCGTCCGATTGGCACACTAACCCGTTTACCCGGAGACAAGAATCTATTCGCCTTCGACGAAGACTATATCAAAAACCCCTCTCGTCCGGTCCTCAGCCTGTCTTTTAAAGATTCAATGGGAGATCTCATCACCGACATAAAGATTACGAGAACTCGGCTCCCCCCCTTTTTTGCCAATCTTTTGCCGGAGGGCCCCTTCAGAGATTATTTGATGAAACGGGCGAATGTCCACTCCACAGAAGAATTCCTTCTCCTCGGAATTCTAGGCCAGGATTTGCCCGGCGCTATTACAGTACAAGGTGTTGATAGCAAAGATCTTAGTTTATACCAAGAACTCACTCAATGGGAAACCGAAAAAAAGAAAGAATCCCCCTTGCGCTTTTCCTTGGCAGGGGTCCAGCTCAAGTTTTCAGCCATCGAAAAAGGGGGCCACGGATTCGTCATCCCGGCCAACGGGGTAGGAGGAGGCTGGATCGTGAAACTTCCTCATTCAGTCTTTCGAGGAATTCCTGAGAATGAATACTCGATGATGGAATTAGCAAGAAAAGTAGGGATCGATGTTCCCGAAATAGCTCTTTATCCCCTGGAGAAATTACAAGGCTTACCCAAAGATCTTAAACGACTGGGGGACAACGCCTTCACCATCAAACGATTCGACCGAACGGAAGAGGGGGATAAAATTCATACCGAGGACTTTGCGCAAGTTTTCGGGGTCTATCCTGAACAAAAGTACAAGAGCGCGAGTTATCGGAACATCGCCGAAGTGATCTGGAAAGAAATTGGAGAAGCCGGAGTGATCGAGTTCATTCGGCGTTTCGTCTTTAACGCCTTGATTGGCAATGGGGATATGCATCTCAAAAACTGGTCCTTCATCTACAGAGAAAAAAACAAAGCGTCTCTTGCTCCCGCCTATGATTTTGTCTCAACCATTCTGTATTTGCCAGAGGATCAACTCGCTTTAAAATTCGCCGGTAGCCGCGATTTCGAAGCACTCACCCTCACTCAATTCCAGCGATTTGCCGAAAAAGCCCATCTCCCCAAAGAACTGGTTCTCAAAACGACCCAAGAAACAGTCCAAGCCTTTTACCAAGCGTGGAAAACAGTCAAAGACCTCCCTCTTCAAGAGGAGGTGCGAAACGCCATCGCAAAACACCTCAAAACCGTTCCTCTTTGGAAGCTGGGTTGACACTCTTCGCAACCGATTTACCCTCAGTCACTAACACCAATACGCTCACACCCAATCACTTAAATTTTTAATATAATTCTTTACAATTTATTAATATTGGGATATAATTAAGGCGAGAGGATAATTATTGATAATAATTACTTACAAAAATTAAAAGAGACATTCAAACAGGGTGATTTAACTAAAATTTTTTGGCATCTTTTCGCAGAAAATAATTGCCAGAATTCCCTGTAAATATCCCGCACCGAAAGTTGCAGCTCGTCTCACTGCAGCAAGTCCTCTCTGAGGATCTGCAACCGCAGCTATATTCATCGCCA
>JAGWKU010000050.1 GCA_028873375.1 Verrucomicrobiota bacterium | reverse complement strand
CAGGAGCCTTGCACATCATTTAAATTGGACCCGCATCCGGTACAGCTGGCAGGCGTATGGGTAACAATAATATCGGGGTTGTTGACTTGTGCTAACCCTTTTCCAACATGTCCCTGTTGGCCACCTGGTTTCTTGCCAGACCGTCCTCTTAAACTTTTTGGCGTAACTGCTCAAGAGCTTCTTGGAAGGTGCGATAGACTTTGATTTCGGTAATTTTCGTCCGAAAAGAGGGCCTTTCTCGGTCTGTATAATGAGAAATTTGGAGCGAATCTCCGACCTTATATTGTCTTACTTTTTCCGTATAACGGCGTCCCTCATATACTTTTTCTCCCGATTGAACGAAATCGAACCAGGGATCATTTAAGGTGATCTCCCATACGACAGAGGTCGGGCCTGGGCAAATTGGATTAGACACAAAACTTCTTTTCAATGCGTATGTGTGTGGCTTGTGCCAGCGGGGCCGCTCTGTGAAGCGAGGGTAACGACCGTGGCGACGACGGTGGCGACCATCGAAAGACCGACAGCGGCGGGGCCCCAAGCAAACGAATTTGCAGTGGCTGCTTGCGTGGAGGCCATGGTCGCGGTGCCGATTATCGTCCCTGCAGTAAGTGCGATGCCGCCAGCGGGCACAGCAAAGTTAGACAAATCGAGAGCAGAGGGTCTTTCAGCGACCGGCTGAGGAGTCGCATTGGAAGAAGAAACCGACGCATATTGATTCGATTCCAACGTCACTCCACCACCTGGGTTATTGACGGAGACGTTGCCTGATGAGCTACCGACATACAAATTCCCATCCATCATTCTCGTTTCAAAGAGAGTACCTCGTACGCCGATGGTCGCGTTGGGAGTATTGAGTTCAAAATTTTCGGGATTCTTCTTGGCGATCATCCCAGTAGATAAACGAACGCCGCCCTGATAGAGCTTCGCTAGGTAGCGATTTTGGGTATGGCTCTCTGTGTAAGCTTCAACGCTATATTGAGAATCGGGGATGAGAAGGATCATTGTTCCGTCGTTGAATTCGACTTCTCCCTTCCCAGTTGCATCGGTGACGAGGAGATCTCCTACATATACATCGGAGTGTTTGGTCAGCGGGCGCTCTTCTTCGCCTTGTATAGCCTTCACGCCACCTTCGACTGCGATCATTTTGCCGATTTTGTCTGCAGAATAGCCTGCGATGGCCAGGAGAAGAAAAGTCAGTTGAAATGCTTTTTTCATCAAGAGCTCCACTTTCTAACCCTGGCAATCTAATCGGTTTTCAATTAATTTGTCGACAGGAAAATGGATCGGGAAAATCGGACTCTTCTTCTCATTTCTGTGTCGATCGTATTTGTCGTCGCATTGATCCTCTATTTTCAACCGTTCTTTTTACGAGGTTGGATTCTCAACTTAGAAAATGGGAAGTACGATCGAGAGGTGCGCCACTATTACCAGCCTCTTCCTCCACATCCTTCCATTGTGATCGTCGACGTCGATGACCGGAGCATTGCGGAAGAGGGGAAGTGGCCCTGGAATCGAGCGAAAATAGCCCAACTGACCGAGAAGCTCACTCGACTTGGCGCTTCGGTTCTCGCCTTTGACATCGTCTTTTCTGAAGCGCAGCCGAATCCGGTCGATGCAATTCTCCCTGCCGTCCAAGATCCTCAGCTCGCCCAAGAGCTGGAAGAGCTTAAGCCCCGTCTCGACACAGATACGGTTTTGGCCGAAGCTTTTAAAAAAAGTCAAAGCACCTTGGGATTTGCCTTTGCGTCGAATGGAAAAAAAGAGGGAGAGCTGCCGCCGCCTCTTCTCACTTTGTCTCCAGAGCAAATGGAAAAAACACTCATTCCAGCCATGAACGGCTACATCGGAAATCAGCCTCTTTTTCAGCAAGCAGCTCATCATGCCGGCTTCATCAATGCGATGGTCGACTCGGACGGTATCCTTCGCTTTTCGCCTCTGGTCCTCCGCGATCAAGAAAAAGTCTATCCTGCTCTTGCGCTTCAAGCGGCTCAGCTTTATCTCAATACTCCGTTTTCTGGACTCATCTTTTCGACGGCTCGCAAACACCAGGTGATGGAGGGAATCCAATTCGGCAGTACCTTTATCCCTACAGATCCCTGGGGACGGATCCTCATTCCTTTCCGCGGGCCTCCTTACTCTTTTCCCTATCTTTCAGCGACTGATCTGCTCCACGGGAAAATCGCTCCCGAGCAGGTGCAGGGAAAACTCGTCTTCATCGGTCTTTCTTCGACGGCAGCTTCTGACCTCTTTGCGACCGCCATTTCTCCCGTCTTTCCTGGCGTCGAAGTGCAAGCCTCTATCGCCAGCGGCATCCTCTACAACTATCTTCCCTATAAGCCCAATTGGGGGCGCGGAGCTGCAGTTGCTTTGGTGCTAATTTTAGGGACTTTGGCTGCTTTGATCTTCCCCTTCATCAGCCAAATCTACGCCTTCCTCATTTCGTTTTCGATCATCGCCATCTTAGAGGCGATCAACTATTGGTTCTGGACCCGCCATGGCATGGTTCTCTCTTTCTTCTTCCCCACCCCTACCTTGGCTTCTCTCTTTGCCCTCGACCTTATCTCCATCTATCTCAGTCATCGAAGGCGCAATAAAAAAGAGGGAAAATGACTCTTTTGTTTGGGTGGATGATCGCAAGCCTATTAGTACCCTCCCATAAAAGTTTTAAAGAATTTAACCCACCTTTTTCCGTCCAGCTTTGCGCTCGTGCTCAACAACTTGATGCAAGTTGCTGTCGCACTCAGCGCTTTGCTAGACAGAAAAATCTGGGCGCAAATTCTTTTAAAAACTTTTCTGCTCAAGTACTAGCTTTTGATCGTTATCCGAATGAAAAGCACGTCCCCAATCACAATATTTTCATCGATTTTCCCAATGAGTATTACGTAGAGACGGGGACGTCGGGCGGAGGGTCGATTTTGCGGGCGCTGGGAGTGAGGAAGAAGAGACCTGGGGCGTTTCGGTACATCTATTCAATCGATATCGATCCGCAGAGCATCGACGTGTGTCAGCGGCAGTTGAGCGGCTATCCCAATGTGAAGTTGAGGGTGGGCGATTCGACGAGCGAGCTGTGGGAGATGATTCGAGACATCTCCAAGCCGATCACCTTTTGGCTCGATGCCCATCGATTTCCGCCCGAAGAGGATGGGAAGAAGAATTGCCCCTTATTGGAAGAGTTGGAGCAAATTGGGCGGCATCCGATTCGGACTCATACGATTTTGATCGATGACATGTCTTGTTGCGGCACGGCAGCCTTTGATTATCTCACGGTGGAGCAGTTGATTGAAAAGGTGTTGGAGATCAACCCGCAGTATCAGATCAAGTTCCTATATAGCCAGATCTTGGTGGCTCAGCCCCCTCGTTGATTTGCCCGGATACGGCGCACATTTGGAGTGACGAGTGTGGAGCGCCGGGGGCTAATGTGGGGTGCACGTTATTGACGGTGAGTTGCCCGGATGGAAAGTTGACGCCGGAGTTGTGTGAGGGGCGGTTGCAAGGACGGGGATTTCAGCATCATGTGCAGCCAGCGGCGATCTTTGTGTCTCAGTCGACCGAGTTGGGGACGGTGTATACGATGGAGGAATTGAGGAGATTGAGGGAGTTTGCGAAAAGAGAGGGATTGTGGTTCTTCATGGATGGCGCGCGCGTGTGTAACGCGGCCATGTCGCTGGGAGTGTCGCTGAAGGAGATGGTGGAAGGAGTCGATGTGTTGTCGTTTGGTGGAACGAAGAATGGATTGATGGCGGCAGAGGCGGTGGTGTTTTTGAGAGAGGGGTTGGCAGAGGATTTTCAGTATGTGCGGAAGCAGGAGATGCAACTGGCATCGAAAATGCGCTTTTTCGCAGCGCAGTTCATCGCTCTTTTGAAGAATGGGTTATGGAAGCTAAATGCAGGACACGCGAATGAGATGGCGAAGTTGTTGGAGCGAAAAGTGCGAGAACAATGTCCACAGTTGTCTATTTTGTATCCGGTCGAATCAAATGCAGTATTTGTGCAATTGCCGGCGAAAGTGTTGGAACAAATGCAACAGAAGTCATTCTTTTGGATTTGGGATGAAGAGAAGTCGGTGGCTCGCTGGATGACGTCGTGGGACACGCAGCCAGAGTTCATCGAACGGTTTGTAGAAATTCTGCGAAAGTTGATTTTTTCATAGAGGAAATTTCGGACGAATTAGAAAAAAGCTGGTGGGAAATTCTGGGCATTCGATAGAGTGACTATTACGCAAACCCCATTTTAGGAGATTCGTTATGAATCAGAAAATTTTTAGGCTGGTCTGCTCGGCAGTTGCCCTGATGGGCACCAGCGCTTTTGCACAAAGCAAAGGCAATACCAATGCGCAAAAACCGTGCCCTTCCAACATGCAAATGGATGAAGGGCTATCGAATCAATACTCTCCAGCATTCAATGCTCCTGCCGCCATCGGCGTGGACAATGGCTGGGATGTATTCATCAGCGGTTCGTTCATCTACTGGAACGTTGGCCAACAATATATGGAAGTCGGTCGCACTGCTCAGTACGCAGGTCAAGCTGCTGGCGTGGCTTCAACTCCTGTCCCATCAATCAGTGCAACGCTCGCAGATCCAGGCACGAACTATGAGCCTGGCTTTAAAGTAGCTGCAGGAATTGATTTGAACTACGATGGTTGGACGTCGCAAGCTGAGTATACTTGGCTGCATCAAACAACCACCTCTACGTTTGGTTCGGTTCCTTCGAGCTTAACGATTGGTCAAACGATCTATATTCCAAACGATTGGTTCAACACGTTGTCAGTAACAACTCGCGCACAAGCGACCCAAATGACGACGAGCTGGACGATGAATTTGGACCTCGTCGACTGGACTGGTAGCCGTCCTTTCTTCCAAGGGCGCCAAGTCAGCCTGACCCCATTTGGTGGTCTGCGCGGTCTCTGGATCCGTCAAAAGTATAATATCACAGCAACCAACGTGTTGAATACGGGCTTTGCTGCTGCGACGTCGAACAACCGTTCGCAATCCTGGTCTGTCGGTCCTGTTGCAGGGATGGAAGGACACTGGATGGTGGGTTATGGCTTCCGCGTAGAGGGAGAGAGTGCATTGAGCGTTCTCTATACCCGCTTCGTGAAGATCGAACACAGTGAAAACGATCAACAGACTCTCACCGCCGCTGTAGGGATTCCTGGCAACAGAAATTCGTACGGTTGCCTTCGCCCAACATTGGATATGGGGCTAGGCTTCGGCTGGGGCATGTACTTCATGGATCGCAGCTACCACATCGACTTAGCTGCTCGCTATGACTTCATGCTGCTCTGGGATCAAAACGTAATGCGTCAGTTAACGTCTGCTCTGGCGAATAACAACGTAGGTTATGTAGATCCTTCTGGCGATCTCTACCTGCACGGTCTTACGTTCAAAGCACGTTTTGACTTCTAATTGAGCCGCATTAGAAACGCTCTCCGCACCACGGGTTCTTCTGAATCCGTGGTGTTTTTTATTTCTAGCTGCAGAAAAATAATGGAACCACCGAGCTCGGTGGTTAATTATTAGCCGCGCTTCGCGGCTTTTTCTTTCTCGGTGGTGAAAGGCTTCAAGGCCCAGACGAGGCACTGAGAGTCGGTGTAGAGTTCTTTGTAAATAGTGAAGAAGCGGCTGAGTTGTTCGTGCCACCAAAGAGCTGTTTTGATCGTCAGGTGGAGCCGTTGCCGAATGAGCTTTCCATGATGGTCTTCGCGCAGAGAAATGCTGACGAGACCTCCTTTCGTCATGCGAGAGGCGAGGCCTTCGAGGGCAAGAAGAACTTTCTTTTCAGGAAGATGTTCGAGCACGTCAAAGCAGATCATCCATTCAGCAGGAGCAAGGGTGGAGGGGAGATCCCAGAGGCATGCTTGATGGAAGTGGACGGTGGAATGAGGGCCGACTGTTTTCAGAAAGATGGGGAGATCGAGGGAATTTTCACAGAGATCGAGAAGATGAACCTGGAGGCCCGCCTCTTCAAGAGGAATGGCAGAGCGGCCTGGGCCGCAACCATAATCGATGATCGCGTCGTCTTTTCGGATTTGCTTTTGAAAAGTGGTGAGAAAAAGGGGGGTGAGGTAGTCTGCAGGACTCACAGCTCGATATTCAGGGCAAGAATCCCAAAGAGCTGTGTATTTTTTTTGTTCGCGCTGCGCGATAAAATCCATGTCAAAAAAGGATATTCCGATAGTTATTTTTTGTCGATGAATAGGTTCTTTCTTGACGTAGAGAGGCGAAATCGAGTAATTTCAGGCTATGGTAGATACAAAAGAATTATGGGAAATCGAGTACACCAAAAAGGGGATTCCTTCCTCTTTTAAAGAAGAGCCGAGCCAAGCTGTGGTTCGCTTCGAGGAGTACTTGCAAAAACGTTCATTAAAACCTGGCGCTGTATTGGACTTGGGATGCGGCAAAGGCCGCAATTCCTTTTATCTGAGAAAGAATGGGTTTCAAGTGACGTGCGTCGATTTGCTCGAAGAAAACATCCAGGCAGTCAAGAAAGCGAATTTAGGCATCGATGCAAGGCAGCACGATTTAGCTAAACCGTTTCCGTTTGCAGATGGACAATTCGACTATGCGATCGATATCTTCTGCTTCAAGCATTTGATTGAAGAGAGTACGCAGAAAAATTATCTGCAAGAATTGAAAAGAGTGTTGAAGCGAGGGGGACTTTATCTCCTCACGTTGGCAAGCGTAGAGGATGGCTTTTATGGGCCTCTTTTGCACCAGTCGGGTTCGCCACAAGAGCATTTGGTGGTCGATCCATTTTCTAAGATTCGCTCGATTCTATATCGACGCGAAGAAGTGGAAAAGAAGTTTCGAGGCTTAGATCTGATTGAATTTAGCGAAAAACGAAGTCTTGGGGTTATGCACGGCATGCAGTATGTCCGCTGTGTCCTCACCTTCATTTTCGAGGCCCTTTGAACTTATTCCTCAGAAAGCCGATCCGGAGCGATGCGGCCAAAGAGGTCGAAGGGCATCAATTTAAACGGCATTTAGGGTCTTTTCAACTCACTGCCATCGGCATCGGCGCCATCATCGGCGCTGGCATCTTCGTCATCACGGGTAAAGCAGCTTCCGATTACGCCGGCCCCGCCATCATTATTTCCTTTATTTTGGCGGCGATTGTCTGCTTATTCACGGGACTTTGTTATGCTGAACTCTCTTCGCTTATCCCCATTTCTGGCGGCTCTTACACGTACTCCTATGTCGCGATGGGCGAATTCCCAGCTTGGCTCATGGGCTGGGCTGTCACTGCTCAATGTTTGATTTCGGCATCGACTGTGGCGGTGGGCTGGTCGGGATATTTTAAGAGCATCTTGAATGATTTCGGGCTCTCTTTGCCTGACTCTCTAAGCAGCTCGCCGATTATCTACGAAGCGGCGAGAGGGTTGGAGTGGAGTGGAAGCCTGATCAACTTTCCTGCTATTTTTCTCGTCGGTCTGGTGGGGATTCTCATTTCAATTGGGATTCAAGCAGCCGCTCGTTTCAACCATGCAATGGTCTTCATTAAATTGGCGACGATTTTAGTCTTTATCGCTATCGGGGCTTTCTACATCAAGCCGTCGAATTGGTCTCCCTTCATTCCTGAAAATACAGGGATTTTTGGGCAATTCGGCATCAGCGGTATTTTTAGAGCATCTGGCTTGGTGTTTTTTGCTTATCTTGGATTTGATACGGTTTCGACGTTGGCGCAAGAAGCCATCAAACCGCAAAGAGATTTGCCTCGCGGCATTCTCGGATCGATCACCATCTCAGCGATTGCCTACATCGCGACTGCGCTTGTATTGACTGGCATGGTGAGTTACACCGCGCTCGGCGTGCCAGATCCGATGGCGGTGGCTCTCAATTCGATTGGGCCGCATGTATTTTGGCTTTCTTTTGCGATTAAATTGGCTATCTTGGCTGGTCTTTCCTCTGTCGTTTTGGTGCAGCTCTTAGGACAAACCCGAATCTTTTACGCGATCAGCAAAGATGGGCTCTTGCCCTCTCGCTTTTCCTCGATTCACCGAGCGACCAAATCGCCTCTCTTTTCTTGTGTTGTCACAACTCTCTTAGCCATGCTTGCTGCAGGGCTCTTTCCCATCAATGTCTTAGGTCAGCTCGTCTCGATCATGACGCTCTTCATTTTCACGATCGTCTGTCTCGGTGTGTGGATTTTGCGCAAGACGCATCCGGAATACAAGCGTCCGTTCAGGGCACCGTTTGTTCCTCTGGTTCCTATCCTTGGCATTGTAACGTGCGTGGGGCAGATGTGTTTTCTCCCTCTCTCTACCTGGATCCAGTTCATACTCTGGATGCTGCTGGGCCTTCTCACCTACTTCCTATACGGCTATCGCCACAGCAAGCTACGCCAGTAAGAAAGTTCTGGAAAAAGATTCACCACAGATACACAGAGAAAAGAGAGGTTTCACAGAGAAAAATATCTTTCTTCTCTGTGAAACCTCTCTTTTCTCTGTGTCTCTGTGGTGGATTTTTTATCAGGTCTCTGAAAACCCGGTCCTTTAGGGCTGGGTAATTCACATCATTTATTTTGGAGGGAGCGGAGGAGGTCTGTGATTTCGTCGGAGCCGACTTTGCGGTCGATGGGCTTGCCTTCTGTGTCAAAGAGAATGACGGTCGGCATAGCGCGGATTTGATAGGTTTGAGAAAGGGATGTGAGTTGGTCGACGTTCACTTTGAGAAATTTAACGCGGCCACCGAGGGCTTGGGCAGAATTTTTGATGAGCGGGGAAATGCGCTTGCAGGGACCACACCAAGAGGCATAGAAGTCGACGAAGACGGGGACGTCGCTCGACTTGAGTTCTCGCTCAAATTGCTCGGAAGAGGTGATTTCAATCACGTCGGTAGTGGCAGCGATGAGGGCTGGAAGGTTGGCGGAAATAGGAGGCGCTTTTTTGGCGATGAGGCCATCAGCGCGGTCGGAAAGGTATTGCTGGGCTTGCAGAGCGGCTTTGGCGCCGTCGCCTGCAGCAGAAATCGCTTGTTTATAGATAGGATCGACAATGTCTCCGATGGCGTAGACGCCAGGAATGGAGGTCTCTTGGTCTTTCTTGAGCTGGATGTAGCCTTGAGAATCGAGGGAGAGAATATTTTGGAAGAGGGTGCTGTTTGGTTTCGAGCCAATAGCGAGGAAGAGGCCATCGAGAGAGAAGGGGGTTGTAGATTTTTTTTCTTGGAGGAGAACGCCGATCAGGTCTTTGCCGTTGCCTTGGATCTCTTGAACAGTGGCCCCGTAGTGGACTTTGATGTTGGGCTTGGCGAGGAGTTTATCGAGCCGTTTTTGTTCGACCGTTTTGAAATGGTCTTTGCGGACGAATAGGTGAACTTCTTTGGCGATATTGGAGAGGTAGAGTCCTTCGACGATGGCGGCATCTCCACCGCCGACGACGCCGACGGTGCGGTTTCGATAGAGAGTACCGTCGCAGATGGCGCAGTTGGAGACGCCGTGGCCCCAATAGGTTTGTTCACCGGGGACGCCAAGGTAGTTGGGTCGGGTGCCCATCGCAATGATCGCGCTTTCGGCAATGAGAGTGTGTTTTTCATCGGCTTTATCGAGCGATCGAGTCGTGAGGGTGAAGGGGCGTTTGGAAAAATCGACAGCGATGACTTCTTCTCGGAGGAAACGGGCGCCGCTCGCTTCGGCTTGTTTGCGGAGCTTTTCAGCGAGCTCAGGGCCGCTGATTTCGAGTTCGCCTGGCCAGTTTTGGACGGCGGTGGATTGGGTAATCAGGCCGCCGGGGTTGGCGCCTTCAATGACAATGGCTTCGACGCCTGCGCGGGCGAGATAGAGAGCTGAAGTGAGAGCGCCAACGCCGCCGCCGATGATGACGATAGGATGAGTGGGTTGAGGAGCGGGTTCAGCGAAAAGGGTGCTGCAGAGGGTTAAAATGACAAGTAAATATTTCATTTTTATTCTCTCTTTTAAGATATATTAAACCTCTTTTTTAAAAAGAAGTCAATCGAGGAGAATGTAGGGATGAAGGTTAATACTATATATTTTACTTTCTTCTTGGTCGTTGTTTTGGCGATGAGCCTTTCCCATTTTTACTTTTGGAAGGTGCCTTTGTCAGGGGCGCCTTTATTTTTCTTCTTGCATGCGCTCGGACAGGCTTTTTTAGAGGCGGGGGCCCTCCTCTTGCTGACGGCTCTGCTGAGTCGTTGGACGCCTCGGTGGCTCTTCCATTGTTTCATTGGGTTTTCCTTTGCGATTTTGCTCCTTCATTTCGTCGATTTTACGGTGCTGCGGCTGACCGATTCGTCCATTTCCTTTTTGTTCAAATATTTGTTTGGTTCTGGAGTGAGCCATTTGATCACGACGTTCCAGGCGCTGAATATGAATGGGACGATGATCGGGTTGCTATTGCTCTCTCTCTTTGCAATTCCGCTGTTGGGAATTGGATTTTACCGGGCGACGCAATCGCTTGTGTCGTGGAAAGTGTCGCTTCAGTTGGTGGCGGTGTCATTGGCAGCAGTGGGGCTGGGGCTATTAGGGCTCGATCTCTTGTGTCATCCTTTCTTGAAAGCGCCCACCTATGCGAAGTACCAAAAGGCGTTGCCGCTCGGGACGACGTTTTGGCCGCCCGATTCGCAAGTGGTTGCGTTAGAGGTGCCGTTTGCAAAAGCGCGCGAGGAAATGCGAGTGCAAGAGGTGCTGCAAGAGAAGCAGTTTTTAGCGGCGTCGCGCCCCAATATTTATATCTTCGTGATCGAAACACTCCGAAGAGACTATCTCAGCGAACAAACGGCGCCTCATCTCGTTTCATTTGCAGCAGAAAATCTTTCTTTTGAAGAGAGTGCGGCCAATTCGAGTTCGACACAGACCTCTTGGTTTGCGATTTTTCATGCCGATTTTCCTCACCACTGGACGTCGATGCAAGAGAGTTGGAAGAGAGGAAGCGTGCCACTGCAGATATTGAAATCGCTCGGCTACAAAATTCGAGTCTACTCAGCGGCGGATCTTCGCTATTATCACATGGATGAGTTGCTATTTGGAAAGGGGCGAGGGCTCATCGATCGGATGGAAGAGCATCGGTCGGGAGAGGCGTACGAGCGGGATGCGAAGATCGTCGATTTGTTTTGCAAGGACTTAGAAAGCGATGAGGCAAAACATGGAAATGTGATGCTTCTCTTTTTCGATTCAACCCATTCGGAATACAGCTTGCCAAAAGAATTTCCTCTTCGTTTTGAGCCGATGGCTAAAGAGATCGATTACCTGACGGTCACGCCAGCTGACATCGAGCCGGTGAAGAATCGGTATCGCAATGCAGTTGCGTATGTCGATTCGCTCGTCGGACAGTGTTTAACGGTGCTGAAAAAACAGGATTTGTACGCCCCCGCGATTGTCGCTATCACCGGAGATCACGGCGAGGAGTTTTTTGAAGAGGGGGCGCTCTTTCACGGTACACATCTCAATCGCTACCAGCTGAGCGTGCCGCTCTTTTACAAGTTTCAGAGCAATCCGTGGATTCCGCTCGGGTCATCCACGACCCACATGGATATTTTTCCTTCGATCCTCCACTATGTAACGGGTCGAAGCGACTTTGAAGAGCTCTTCGATGGGCGTTCGATCTTTGCTCCCAAGCGGTGGGGCTATCGGATGGCGTGTCTCCAAAATGGGAGCAAAGCGCCGTCGGAGATGATCGTCTACAATGAAGAGCGGGAATTTCGATTTCGGATTGAGGAGCCGAAGCGACTAGAGGTTCTCAGCGGGGGTCTCACTGACGGGGACATGCTGGAGCCCTTGTTGGAGAGAGAGAAGCGATAGTTTGGCAGTGGCCAAGAGAGTTCTTGTGTCGTCGAGGGCGCTCTGCGCATTGGTGAGTTCGTGTTCGACTTGATGGAGTCGGAAAGTAGCCTCGGATCGGGCTTTTTCAATGCAAGCATTTCGATCCATTCCTAAACACTGGGCTTTTTCTTCGGCGGCTGACATGGCGATCGTCACTTCAATTTTCGCCTGCATTTTTCGCCACTCTAATTCGTGAACGTGCCATCGATTGCGCCGTTCATCTTTTTCTAATTGGGCGACTTGCGATTTCCAATACGAGCGAGGGGCCATTGCGAGCCAAAATCGATCTCTTTCCAAAATAATGGATGCGCTGAGAAGGATAACGACAAGCGCGAGAATCTGTTTGACCATAGACCCTTCATATAGGTTTGTTTCGCTGCTGTCAAGCAGCGAAACAAACAAGTGCAGAACGCAGAATGCAGAACTAGCAGTCGGGTGAAGCCCCGCTGCCCCAATTGCTAGCTCTGCACTCTGCGTTCTGCATTTATTTCGGCGGGAAGAGGCGGTCGAGGGCGGGTGTGAACTCGGAACGGATCCAATCGTGTACTTCAGCGTGGCAATTGGAGAGACCGTTTCTTCCCAATGCAGAGAGAAACGGGTTAGCAGGAGAAGATCGCCCGTATACTTGCTCGACAGGCTTATATACACAACGTGATTCAAAATTTGGTTTTTGGCTAAAGCCGGCATTCCAACCTTTCCATCCGCGCTCAGGGCCCCCTATTACAAATAGGGAGACCCTCTCGCGCCAGCCTTCGGCCTGATGGAAATCTTGGCCGCCGGCTTTGCCAAAT
>JAGWKU010000139.1 GCA_028873375.1 Verrucomicrobiota bacterium | reverse complement strand
CGCGCTCTCAGCAATCCTCTTTCACTTTCCGATTTTTTGCGCGATCGACTTCCTAAATTTAAAATTCCAATTGCCTATTTTCCTCTCGAAGAAAATAGCCTCAAGCCCTCGCGCAAAACTCTCATTGAAAAAATCAATAAAACACCTGCTGCATCCTGCAATTGATTTTTTTCTTTTCAAGCCACGATTTAGCGGCTGATTTTTTCGGCATTTAAAATTCTCAACTTCAACCGGATCTGAGAACCTCTTGTGCAAAAAAAAAGCAGTTCCATATAATCCGCAGCTTTCGCCAGTTGGTAATACGGTTCTAAAACTATGATGCATGAGACACTCTCTCTTCGTCGAATCTT
This sequence comes from Verrucomicrobiota bacterium, assembly GCA_028873375.1. Lineage (GTDB taxonomy): Bacteria > Chlamydiota > Chlamydiia > Chlamydiales > SM23-39 > CAITMJ01. Next base: position 2,289 of record JAGWKU010000139.1, on the reverse strand, counting down.
CCAGAGGTTCTTTCCTCGCAAAGCAGTTTCTTCAACTCCCTCTCCGGAACCAAAAAATTGGGACCACCTGACGGCCGAACAAAAAAAAGAATTAGCCCTCCAAATGTTGAGCCAAGGGGAACTCGCTCTCCTGCAGGGAAATTTGCAAGCCCTCTCGCTCTTTGAAGGCGCCTCTCAGCTCGACCCAGACAACGCTGCAGTGTGGCATCGACAAGGCCTCTCGTTCTTCGAATACGGATCGCAAGAAGGGAAAGAAAAAGCTTTGTTACTCGCGAGTAAAAATTTCAAGATCGCCCTCCAAATCGACTCTAAAATTTTTGATGCGTGGGTTGCGTGGGGCAACGTCCTCTTACAACTCGGAAGATTCCACGACGAACACCATTTCCATTTAGAAGCGCGAGAAAAATACCAAAAAGCCCTCGAACTCGCTGAAGGACAATCCAAAGAAGTCCTCGCTGAACTCTACTGGGATTACGGCATTGTATGGACCGAAATCGCCGCCCAATCGGGTGAAGCCCTCGACTACCATTTAGCCATCCAAGCATTCCAAACAGCCCTGGAGCACCACCCCAAACCATCCGCCGAATTTTGGAATGATTGCGGCAACGCCTACCTCGAACTCGGCCTCTTGATCAACGACCAGCGCTTTTTACTCCGCGCCGTCGAAACACTCCAGCGCGCCGTGACCGAAATGCCCCACTATTTCGAAGGATGGAGCTCGCTCGCAGAAGCTTACTCTCAGCTTTACATCAACACCATGGACGAGCGGTTCTCCTCCAAAGCTTCCGATTGCTACGCGAGAGCCACACGCCTCTCTCCCCAAGAAGCCGAAACCTGGCTCAATTGGGCCCAACTTCTCGCTGAGATTGGCCGCCTGAATAAAAATCCAAAGCCGCTCCTCACCAGCGTCGAAAAGTGCGCTCGCGCTGCTGCTCTCGACCCCAAAGATAACCTGATCACTGCCCAATGGGTCGAATCGCTTTCCATGCTCGGCTCACTCACCAATCGAGTCGACCTCATCATCGAAGCGGAACAAAAAATCATCAAAGCCGCTGAGCAATTCCCCGACGATCCAGATCTGTGGTACGCCTATGGCAACTGCCTCATGGCCTTTGCTCGCTACTTCGACGATCCCGAATACGACGACCTCGCCATTGAAAAACTTCAGTATGGACTCTCGATCGACCGAACCAATGCTGAACTCTGGCACGCCCTTGGCCTCGCCCATAAACACATCGCCGATCTCACTGATGAAGAGGCGATGGTCGAGCGAGCTGCCCGCTTCCTTGCAAAGGCGATGGATCTCAAATCCTCCTGCCCCTCGCTCATCTTCGACACCGCCTGCGCATTCCTCCACCACAGCGAAGCGCTCGACGACCTCTCTTCCCTCGAACACGCCATCTCGCTCCTCGAGACCCTGCTAAAAACATATCCCGCGGCTCTTCTCCACCATCCCGAATGGATGTTCGAATATGCCTGCTCCCTCGACTGGCTCGGCGAATACAGCGGCGAAGAAAAAGATTTCCTCCGCGCCATCGAAGTCTTTTCCCACGTCGTCCTCATCGACCCCGACTTCCCCAAAATCCATCAGCAAATCGCCATGAGCTACGTCCAACTCGGCCACCTCACCGGCGAATCAGAGTACTACAAACGAGCCCTCCACTCCTTCCGTCTCGCTGTCCGCCAAGACGAGGAGAACGATACCCTCTGGCTCGAATGGGGCCTCTGCCTCATTCATCTCGCTCACAACACCATCGACGTCGAATTCCGCGACCAACTCTACCTCGACGCCGAGCAAAAACTCTCCCGTGCAGGCCACCTCGGCAACTCCAATGCCTACTACCACCTCGCCTGCCTCTACTCCATTCTCAATCAAACAACCCAAGCCATGGAACGAATCCACGCCGCCATGGCCGCCCGCGCCCTGCCATCCCTCGACGATCTCCTTGAGGATGAGTGGCTTGAAAATCTCCGCCGCACCGAGGTTTTCTCTCTCTTCGTCACCGACCTCGAAGCCAAGCTCCAAGCCCGCGAACAGTAAAAATCCTTTACGCAACCTAAATGAACCCCGCCCTAAAGGACGGGGAATGATTTGGGAGGAGTTTCGAACTCCTCCCAAATTTGGATGTGAATTACCCGGCCCTAAAGGACCGGGTTTCCGGAGACCTGATAAATCCAAAATCTGCTATATATAGTCCCTCTGTACTGGACAAAAAATAAGTTGATGGAAAGAACTCGCTGAAGAGCGATCATATCTCGTTGGTTATCAAACAGCGAGGTATAATGAAA
>JAGWKU010000049.1 GCA_028873375.1 Verrucomicrobiota bacterium | reverse complement strand
TTTTAAGGGGGCAATTTTCGGATTTTTCGCAGTGTTGTCGACTGTGACTGCAGAGTCTATTTTAGGTCAAACGTTGAGGGGTCGGGTGAGGGACAAATTTAGGCCTATTGGGGCGCCCGCGACCAACTTTTGAGATTACTTGGGTATAGCACAAACAGAGTCCCAATATCGGCCCAACGATCCGGTTATCATTCTAGGAACATTAGCGGGTAACAAGGCCGAAGAGCTGCAAAAAGAAATGTTCCACTCATGCAATCGGGTGGAAAAATATGCAGCAGAGTTTTTCTACAAGCCGCCCACAAAAGTGCTCGAACTAGGATCGGGAATCGGCGCTAATTCAAGACTAATGGCGCGAAACGGGGCCCATGTGACGGCCATTGACAACTCTCGTGAACTCCTCCAAGAATACTCTAATCTTTCCCAAAAAGAAGGCTGCCCTGCAAAAAATATTCGTCTCCGAAGAGGCGACATCACGACGGTAGCCTCTTATGGTGCGGATTTTGAGCTAGTAATTGCAGTGGATATCTTGCCCTATATTGCACCCAAAGATCTTCAATCCACCATGCAAAAAATCTACGCCTGCCTTTTCGATAAAGGAACTCTTGTTGGCACTATTTTTACGACTAAAACTGAACCAATGGCACGTCTGCTTATGGGACAACTCGGCGCTCACTTTTATGAAGGCGGGAGCGACTTTGCAAGAGATCTTCTCGAGAATTCTGGCTTTTCCGTGGAAAAATTGGAAGAAACGGAATCGGGATACCGTTTTAAAGCTGTAAAAAAATAGAGTTGAGCTCGTTTGTTTTGCATTGCAAAACCGAGCGTGTCCGGTTCCTCGCAGAGCTCGTCACCTCAAATCCGCACGCAAGCCAAACTGTTGGCTTGCTCCGAAACGGGCGGATTTGAGCCGCCGGCCCTGCAGGACGGGCGCTTCGCCCGCCGCGAGGGCTTCTCTCCACCTCCAACACAGGGCCCTGAAAATCCCTGGCTTTTTTTCAGATTTGCTTATAAATTTCACCCAAAACAAGGCGCACAATGTCTTCATCCCAGCAAATCATTGATCAAACGATCCTCTGGATCAATAAAGTAGTGGTAGCCTGTAACTTCTGTCCTTTTGCTGCCAGGACCTTACAACACCATACTGTTCATTACGAGGTTGAAGCCAGTACGAATGCAACTTTATGCCTGGATGCTTTTTTAAAGGAAATTGCCCGCCTGGATAAAGAACCCCATATTGAAACTAGTTTTCTAATCTTTTCCCACGCTTTTCAGCAATTTGATGATTACCTGAATCTGGTATCCATTGCTGAGCATTTATTAAAAGAAAAAGGATATACGGGAGTTTATCAACTGGCAAGTTTTCATCCAATGTACCGGTTTGCCAGCTCAGAAAAAAATGATGCAGCTGATTATACTAATAGATCTATTTATCCGATGCTGCATATTTTACGAGAATCCAGTATTGACAAAGCAGTAGCACACTATGAAAACCCGGAAAATATTCCGAAACGCAATGTTGATTTTGCCAGGAGAAAAGGATTGACCTTTATGAAATTGCTAAGAGATTCCTGTATCAATTCATGATAGTATTTGAGCCTATCTTTGTATGAAAAAACAAATCATTCACGTGGTGATCGGAGGGGGTGCAGCTGGTATTTTTGCCGCGATTCGTTGCAAAACCCTGAATCCTTTGGCCCAGGTGATCCTACTCGAGAAGACCAATCAACTCCTTGCCAAAGTTCGCATTTCGGGAGGAGGGCGTTGCAATGTTACCCACGCCTGCTTCGATCCAGTTAAGTTAACCCAAAATTATCCTCGTGGATCTAAAGAACTCATTGGCCCCTTCCATCATTTTCAGCCTAAAGACACTGTTTCTTGGTTTGAAGAGCGTGGCGTTCCTCTGAAAACCGAAAGCGATGGGCGGATGTTTCCAACGACCGACTTATCAGAAACAGTTATCCATTGTTTACTGCAAGCAGCTTCCCTGGCCGGCGTTGAGATCAGAAAACAACAGCGCGTCGAATCCATTGAAAAAAAAGAAGATCGATTTCTCATTCAACTGGAAAACCAGCAAATCAGTGCCGATTCAGTTCTTTTAGCCACCGGATCTTCTTCGTGGGGTCATTCCATTGCTAAACAATTAGGACATGCAATCGCTGAACCCGTCCCCTCTCTCTTTACATTCAATATACCGACCTCTCCCCTCCTTGACTTATCGGGAATTTCGGTACCCAAAGTCATTGTCACCTTGAAAGACGTGGGCTTTAAGCAGGAAGGACCTCTTTTGCTTACCCATTGGGGTTTTAGTGGACCAGCTATTTTGAAGCTATCCGCTTGGGCTGCCCGTAAATTATACGATCTTGACTACAAAGCAACTCTCCTAATTAATTGGATTGCTTCTCCAAATCAGGAGATTCTCTATCAAAGTCTTTTGCAAAGAAAGCAGGAGAATCCCCTCCAAGCGATTCCCCCGATTCTTCCGAACAATCTTTTAGTGCGCCTATGTACAAGTCTCCATATCGATCCAACAACCCCTCTTGCTAAACTTCCGAATAAGGCCCTAGCCCAACTGGCCGCTAAATTGTACTCCGATGCATACGCTATCGAGGGGAAAACTACCTATAAACAAGAGTTCGTCACAGCAGGTGGCGTAGACCTGAAAAGCATAGATTTCAGAACGATGGAAAGCAAAATTACCCCAGGATTCTTCTTTGCCGGTGAAATCCTCAATATCGACGGAATTACAGGAGGATTTAACTTTCAAAATGCTTGGACCACAGGGTGGTTAGCAGGAACCACGATGGCGAAGAGATGAGAAAAGGGTGAAAGTTCCCAACCCAACAGCCGGACCAAAACCCAGGCTTTTTTTTGTTCCATACAAATGTCAGCTCTGCCCCTCTTATTGAAAGCGCAAGAATACCCTTGCTAACATCTCAGTTAAAACAGCATTCTAGATGTATATAAATTACAAACAAATGAGGCTGATATGAAAATTAATTTTAAACAAATCTCTTACTCTTTTATTACATTATTCACCCTCGTGGCTGCTGGATCACTTTTTGCAAAGGACAAAACTGTTGGTGAAAAAGTGGATCAAGTGATCGACAAAACAGAAGAAGCAGCGGAATCAGCGAAGGATAAAGCCAAAGAAGTGGCGAATGACGCCAAAGAGAAAGCTAAAGAAGCAGCGGACAAAGCCAAAGAAGCGGCGAATGACGCCAAAGAGAAAGCTAAAGAAAAAGCTCATGAAGGAGTTGATAAACTGTAGAGGCAGTTGCAAAACTGCTTTGCCCGGGAACTCCCGGGCTTTTCATTTCTTTATACCCTTCGTGATTGAAGAATCCGTTTGATAAAAATCTAGCTTGACATGCAACATGTTAAGCATATACTGGATGGTTTCCGCACATTCTGCGCTAGGTCCCCCAATTCCCCAATCTCTGAACAAGTAAGGGAGCGAGTGAATGATTTGAGGCACAGAAATAGAAGTGATATCCAGTTGCTTGCAAACCTCTTCAATTTCCGCAAAAAGCTCCTCATTTGGCGCATCGTTGAAGACGACGAAATCAAACTCGCCATCGATAAACTTTTTAAATGAATGGTATTGCCAAGGGATGAAATCGGGCCGATTGTAGGTGTGGGTCATAATGAGAGTTTTGCCATTCAGCGACATCGTGAAAAGAAAGAGTGCGTGAAAAAAAACCAACCATTGGAAGAGGAAAGAATGCCTCATAAGTTTTCTTAAATGGAGAAAAAGCTAAAAATTTTTCTAAACATACTCAAAGAGCTTCTAAAAATCCAGAACAAAACAGCCGCTTTTCTAAAAGTTAAAATGAGGTACACTCCTCGCCAGCAGATATGGAGAAAAGAGATTTCTTGGCTTTGCGGATAATGTGAATTACCCGGCCCTAAAGGACCGGGTTTCAGGAGACCTGATGAAAAAGGCGCTGCGCAATACTTCCCTTTTTCTTCGATACGCATTTCATTGGATTCGCCTGACCAATGAAATCCGCTACTATAAAGCACCTCCAATCCTTTTGTGTATGGCAAACCCAGGTTCCATAGGTGGAACCGAGCTACAGATTCAGATCATTGCAGAGGCTTTAAAAAGCCGCCTCGGGGATTGCGTTGTCCTCCTCAGCGGCAAGCTCGAAGGGGACAAATCGAATCTCTTTGTAGAGCGTTTGAAATCTTTGAAAATCCCTTGTTTGCGATTGGAGAGCCTCGGGCTAGTCCCCTACGATCAATGGCCTTTCTTAAAAAAGAGAACCGCTCGTCTCTTAGGTAAGGCGATCGGAAACTCCAAAATCTGCCACTTTTTCAACCCCAGTTCGACCGTTTTGACGCCTGTGATGAAAAGCATAGGTCTCGCCGTCTATTACATGGAAACGGGAATGCCGACCGCTGAGGGCTGGTGGAAAACATTGCACACAACGATCGGCCAGTTCGACTATGTTACCTCCGTCTCCCTTGCAGGGCTACACCGCTTAGAGTCCTTATATGGGTATCAAGGCCCCTCTTGCGTGACTCCTTCCATGTTCCGCCTGCCGCCAGGCCATTTTCTCTGTAGAAAGCCCATGAAAGGCGTTTTTGACATCGTCTACTTCGGGAGAATGACGAGGGGCAAAGGGGTCGATCTTCTCATTCGAGCTTTTCACCACCTAATCAAAGAATTTCCCTCTGCGAAACTCTCTTTAATCGGTTCAGGAGAAAGAGTTCCTTTACTCCGGGACCTCGTTCAAGAACTCCAGCTTTCAGATCATGTTCAATTCACCGATTGGCTTCAAAATGAGGCCCTTTTTTCGCGCCTGATTGCAAGCGACCTCTTCTGTCTCCCCTCCTTCTCAGAAGGGCTCCCTAGCAGCATTTTAGAGGCCATGTCGATCGGTCTTCCGGTGGTTGCCACCGATGTCGGCGGCGTATCGGAAATCATCGAACACGATGTATCTGGCATCCTGATCCCTCCTCGCGATGAGGAAGCTTTAACGAAAGTACTTTTGGAACTAGCTGATGCCCCTCTTCGCCGACTTCAACTGAGAGAGGAGGCTCTGTTGCGTTGGAAAAAAGTGGGTACTCAAGAGGTCATTATCAATCAGCTCATGACTGCGTATCAGATTTGAAAAAAATATTTGATTAAATTCAATCCTTTCACACATACTTTCGAGCTTCTTTAAACCCGAGAAAGGCAGTGACCTACATCCAAAAAATCTGGGCAACCTTACTTCTGACCCTCCCTTTATTCTGCTGCGCTGAAGAGAAGGCTTCACAGAAAAACATTGGGCTGTTGATTGTCGCTACGGGGAAATACATCTGTTTTGTCAATCCACTCATCGAATCTGCAAAAAAGCACTTCTGTCGAAACCATCGCGTTACCTATTTTGTCTTTACCGATCAGGAGTTTGATCCTCCTGAAGATGTCGTCCGTATCGAGCAGCGCCACCTAGGCTGGCCTTATGATACGATGATGCGCTACCAGGTCTACTTCGATCATTGGCAAAGTCTTTCGAACCAAGACTATCTGTTTGCTTGTGATGCCGATATGCTCTTTGTAGACGAAGTGGGAGAGGAAATCCTCGAGAAGCGGGTTGCCACTCTCCACCCTGGCTTCGTGGGAAAAAGAGGCTCCTATGAGACCGATTCTCGATCCAAAGCCTACATTCGCAAGAAGGAAGGGCTCTATTACTTCGCGGGGGGGTTCTATGGAGGAGAAAGGGACTCTTTTTTTCATATTCTTAGGACAAATATCGATCACATTAAAGATGACCTGAAGCGAGGAATCATTGCTGTTTGGCATGACGAAAGTCATTGGAATCGATATTGCATCGACTTTCCCCCTACTCTTATTCTGCCCCCCTCCTACTGTTACCCTGAAAATTGGCGCCGACCCTCTGCAAAAAAACTGCTCGCTCTGGACAAAGACCATGCCGCGTTTCGGAATTAAAGCGCTTTGCCATTTTTTCTATTTATCAACCCTATCAGCAATTGACCCATCCTCTTTTCGCGGCATTCCCGAAAAACCGATGGTTATCATCATCGCCTCCTATAACAATAGCAAGTGGATCCACGAAAATTTAAAGTCTGTCTTTATTCAAGACTATTCGAACTACCGGGTCATTTACATAGATGATGTATCTACAGATGGAACAGCAGACATAGCCGAATCCCTCATTAGAGAACGCGCTCAAGAATCTCGATTTACATTGATCCGAAATACCGTCCGAAAAGGAGGCCTGCGCAATCTCTATGAAGCTATATCTGGTTGCGCGGATGAAGAAATCATTGTGAATTTAGATGGAGATGACTGGTTTGCAAATCCTTATGTGTTGAAAATAGTCAATAAAGCCTACTTCAAAAAAGATATCTGGCTGACTCATGGAACGATGATTGAATACCCAAAAAACGCTCTCGGATGGTCTATTCCTATTCCAAAAAAGATCATCAAAAAAAACGCATTCAGAACCTATCGATGCCCCTCTCATTTGAAGACGTTTTATGCCTGGTTATTTAAGAAAATTGACGTGGAAGATTTAAAGTTTAATGGAGAATTTTTCCCCATGACTTGGGATCAAGCGATGATGTTTCCGATGCTAGAGATGGCAGGCACTCACCAGTCCTTCATCTCTGAAACTCTCTATGTCTACAATACGGCAAACCCAATCAATGATAATAAGGTGGATCCAAATTTACAAAAAGATCTTGAAAAACTGATCCGATCCAAACCAAGCTATCCGAGACTACAAAAGGCTCCTCATTGAAAAATCTTTGGCTCCTCTTTTTTATTCACTCTTGCTTCGCAGGGGAGCTATTTGATCAAGTCGTGATCTGGGGACATAAGCTACATACCCACACCCACTCCTATATTCATGAACGATTCTACCGCGCCTTTCAACACCTAGGTTACCCCACTTACTGGTTTGATAATCAAGATCATTTGGAAGGCTTTGACTTTTCCCGCACGCTATTTCTGACGGAAGGACAAGTCGATCAACAGATGCCCTTGAGAACAGATTGCCTCTATGTATTGCACAACTGTCCCAGGGATCGCTATAAATCACTTTTCCAAATGGGTCGCTGCATCAACTTACAAGTCTACTCAGATGATGTGCTTGCCAGAACTCATCTTCTTAAAGTTGAACCGTTTATTTACTACGATATAGAAGGAAGAGTCGTTTATATGCCATGGGCCTCCGATCTTCTTCCCCATGAAATTGAAGAGACGAAAAGGCGCCTTCCCACTCTACAAAAACGGAAGATCTTTCACTGGATGGGAACGTTTGCAGAGGGCGCATTTGGCAATGCCAATCAACTGAATCCATTCATCCAAGCTTGTAAAGAAAATGGGATTGAATTTTCTCACAATGATCCATGGGCGAATGGACTAAGCAGACAAGTAATGATGGAGCGCACAGAGGAAAGTTTTTTAGCTCCTGCAATAGTAGGGAAATGGCAAGAGGAGCATGGGTATATCCCCTGCCGGATTTTCATCAATATTTCTGCTGGACAGTTCGGATTGACCAATTCGCTGCGGGTCTATGAGCTGTTCGACCAAAAGATCGTCTACAATCCAGACACCTATCAGCTCTTCTACGATGCTCTAGAGCGGCTCAAAACATGGTCCTGGGAAGATCAATATGCTCTGATGGACATTGTCAAAAATAAACACACCTATTTGAACCGCATTGCAACCCTCCTCAATTTCTTAGAGCTCCTCGATGCAAAGGGTCATTAACTTTATTATAACGGGACTTTTTCCCTGTCTCTTACATCCTACTTTTGTGACAGCTGAATTGATGGGGCAACTCGGTAACCAGATGTTCATTATAGCTGCTACTGTTAGCCTCGCCTTAGATCACCAAGCGACTGCTATTTTTCCCGATCTTATTAGGAATAAGCAATATAACATCCCTTTCAACTATAAAAGACTGTTCTCTTCTTTGCCGGTTCTGCTGCCAAACCCCGTGAGCCGCGTGTACAACGAGCCCCGTTTCTCCTACGAACCGATCCCCTACCAACCAAACATGAAACTCTCCGGATATTTTCAGTCGGAAAAGTACTTCGCTTCGCATAAGGAGGAGATCCGAGAGCTTTTTGCACCTCCTGCTGACGTCATGACCTACTTATCTCTCCATTATGCAGATATTTTAGAGCATCCGATGGCCGTTTCTGTCCATATTCGCTTTTATTATGAAGACCCGACAGGAAAGGCCCATCCTACATGCCGCCGAGACTACTTTGAAAAAGCCATGGAATGCTTTCCAAAAGAGACTCTTTTTGTCGTTTTTTCCAACCAAATGGAGGAGTGCAAGAACCTTTTATCAGGCATCCAGAAAAATCTTCGATTCATAGAAGGAGAAGATCACTTTTGCGATCTTTACCTCATGAGCCTTTGCAAACACAACATCATTGCTAATTCGAGTTTTTCCTGGTGGGGCGCCTATCTCAATCGCAACCCAGACAAGCGAGTGATCGCGCCCAAACTCTGGTTCAACCCGACCTATTTATCAGACACTCACGACTTGCTGCCAGAAGGATGGATTCAAATCTAGTGAAAAAAGCGTTCCTTCTCCTCTTATTATTAGCTCCTTATTTATAAGCAACAAGTGAACTAAGCACTTCAGCTTCAATGATGAATGTCCTCACAAAAATGGTAGAAGCGGCATGTCTAAAAGCGATCGAAAATGCAAAAAATGACGGACGCAAAACGGTGATGGACAGAGATTTTCCTCCAACCTCCTAGAGACAAGGCCGCCTCTTAGCGGCGGATTTTTTGCAGCTTTCGAACTCCCTTGTCATAGAGAGAGATTATTACAAACAGCGAGCAGAATGCCTCCAGGCACAACTAAATTTTTACCAACTAAGAAGGATTCAACCTCCCTTTTTAGACTCCCCGCTCCCGTTGCACACTCCCCCTTGTGGTCAAGACCCCTCCCCTGCTATGCTAGATGGCACTCAAAATCCGACAGGAGGCGATGATGGTACTTCTTATTCTTTTGGGCTTAACGGTGGTGGTTCTGCTTTCAGGCCTATTCACAGTCCCTCAAGGGAGCATTGCAGTGGTTACGATGTTCGGCAAATATCGACGGATTGCCGACCCGGGTCTCAGTATTCGGATCCCTTTCTTCGAAACAGTAGCGAGACGAATTTCGATCCAGAACCGAACCGTGGAAATGGCCTTCCAAGCGATCACTCGGGATCAAGCCAATGTGTACTTCAAGTCGATGATGCTCTATTCAGTGATGAACCATTCGGAGGAGACGATCAAGCGGGTGGCGTTCAAGTTCATCAACCAGGAAGCCTTTATTCAAGCCCTTTCCCGTACGGTGGAGGGGATGGTGAGAGCGTTCGTTGCATCGAAACGCCAAGCAGAAATTTTGAGCGTACAGCAGGAGATCGTGGAAGCGGTCAAGTTGAAAATCGACCGTACTTTGGAGGAATGGGGTTTTCATCTCCTTGACCTACAGATCAATGACATCACTTTTGACAAAGTGATCATGGATTCGATGAGCCAGGTCGTCGCCTCCAAAAACTTAAAAGAAGCGGCTGAAAACGAAGGGCAAGCGCTCCTCATCACAAAGACCAAAGCAGCCGAAGCAGATGCCGTCTCGATCAAAATTTCTGCAGAAGCGGAACGGGAAGCGGCTCGCATGCGAGGTCAATCGGTCGCCTTTTTCCGAAGCGAAGTAGCCGCTGGCATGAAACGGGCCGCCCTCGAAATGAACGAAGCCAACCTCGACACTCACGTCATTCTCTTCAGCATGTGGACCGAAGCGTTGAAAAACGTCGCTGAGTTGAATAAGGGAGGCGCTATTTTCCTCGATGGGAGCGTCCAAGGCTTTCAGCAAACGGTCAAGCAACTGATGGCCCTCCAGCTCCAACCGCAAACCCCTTCTTCTTAAAAAAAGCCCGGGAAAACCCCGGGCTTTTTTATTTTCGATTGAGGCAGATGTGCTGGTAAAAACCCGCCTCGGCATCATACCCTTTCTCAAAATCAGAAAAGATCCCTCGATATTCGAAGTGACCTTCGAGCAAGGTACGCAGCTCGTTTTTTTTGAAGGGATAAATGGAGAGGCGCCCCTCGAGTTGTAATTGTTTGTGGCGGTAATGCATGACGACGAGAGAATCTTCGATGACCACCGGTTTAATCACTACTTTTTTGCCGCAAAAAATGACCTGCTTGGGAGAAGTTGACGCTCCTTCATTCAGAATTTTTTCTCGGTTGGCGAGCATGTAGGGGTAGTTGCGCTCGTCAATGAGGAGAAGACCTCCCGGCTTAAGAAGGGAGCGGAAATTCTCTAAAACTTGCTCTCTTTCGTGCGCTTCAAAAAGATAGGTGAAGGAATTGCCGAGACAGAGAACCGAATCAAAGAGATTCTCAGGAACATATTGATCTAACGCTCTCCAATCGTAAGAGATCGTTTGCAGCGTCACTCCATGCGCAGCTCCATTCTTCAATGCCTTTTTGAGAAAGGCTGGATCTGATTCGTTCGAGATAACCGAAAAACCTCTCTGAAGAAGATAGATCGAATCAACTCCGTCGCCAAGGCAAGAATCAAACACTCGGTGACATTGGTGCTCACTCAATTGTTGGAGAAGGAAAGGACCCTCCTTTTCCAGGCGCGTGGGCCAATCGAGTAAATCGCCCCACCATTCAGCAAGATCTGCATGATCTTGCATGTGAACTACTTCTGTCTTCGTCATAGACTTATGTTCTCTTTGCTTTCTTCTTACAAAACTGCTATATTTAAATAACTTATGATAACAGCGACCATATATTCTATCCTTGCATGTCTTTTTTGGGGATTTATTTTTGTCGCCCCTCTCTACCTAGCGCAGTTTGACTGCATCGACATTGTCCTTGGTCGCTTCCTCGCCTTTGGAATAGGGTCGCTCGTCTCCTTATCCTATTCCTTGTTCCGGCAACGAGACTGGCAGCTATTACGCTATTGGAAAGAGGCAAGCCTCTGTGGAATCGTGATGAATCTCTGTTATTTTACCGCTCTGACTGCCGGGATGCGCTTGTCCAATCCCTCTCTCATCACCTTGATCGTTGGGTTAGCGCCGATTTTGATTATAGCTCTCACCTGTGGCACCAAGAAAGGAGACATGCCCTACTCGACTCTCTTGGGACCGGGTCTCTGCATTTTTCTCGGCATCGCCCTGCTCAACATCGAAACTCTCCAAGCGAATTGGCAAGCGTATTCAGGTTGGCAATACATCGAAGGAATCTTATGTGGTCTCTTTGCGCTCGGCGCTTGGAGTTGGTACGTAATTTATAACACCAAACTACTGCAGAAAAATCCAACCATCCAGCCAACCGGATGGACTTCTCTCATCGGCGTGGTCACTTTGATCTTCACCATCATTGCCGCTCTCTTTCGCTGGAAGACGATCGATCCCATCTACGCCCAGCTCTTCTCTTTCGAACAGCAAGGCATTCTCTTCCTCACAAGCAGCCTAGTGCTCGGATTGCTCTGTTCCCTCTTTGCTTTTTCTCTATGGAACATCGCCAGCGCCAAACTCCCCTCTGCTCTCTCCGGCCAATTGGCTATCCTAGAGACTGTCTTTGGCCTCGTGCTAATCAACCTCTTCGAGCACCACATTCCAAGTCCCATTGAAATGACCGGCATACTCTGCATCCTCGGCGGCGTTTGGCGCGGCCTCTACCGATATACACAACGTAATTCAAAATTTGGGAATTTGGCAAAGTCAGCGCCCAAGATTTCCATCAGGCCAAAGGCCGACACAAGAGGGGCTCCCTATTTGTAATAGGGGGCCCTGAGCGCGGATGGAAAGGTTGGGATGCCGGCGCAGTCAAAAACCAAATTTTGAATCACGTTGTGTATATAACAAACAGAGCGTTACTCCGTAGGCCCGAGGTCTCCCTTTTTCATCAGAAGAAATTCCCTGCCCAAGTTTTTGAAGAATTTGACGAGATCCTGAGAGGCAATCACCGTTGTCGCTTCATTGTGAAGCGGATGACAACAGATCTCTTTATTGTTCAAAATTCCTTCGTCAATTAACGGAAAGACTTTTTTGCCTGTATCATTGATCAATGCAAATGGAGTTACTGCTCCTCGCGAGATTCCGAGACATGCTTCTAAATCTTCCTCTTTGGGAAAGCGAAGATTATTCAATGCATATCCAGCCGCCTTTAAAGTATTGACGACAGTTTTCAGATCGACTTTAGTGTGTTCGAGAGCTGCGATGAGCCAATAGCGACCTTTGTTATCCTTCAGGAAAAGATTTTTGGCCACAGGAGCAGTGAGCTCGCTCGCTTGGAGAGCTTTCTCGAGCTGTTCACAAGTGAGAACTGGGGCATGAGGATAGTTTTTAAAAGGAATCTCATACTGACTGAGCACGTTGAAAATTCTTGTCTCACAAGCAAGCGCAGCTGCAGAGCGGGTAACCATTGAACTCATAATACACCTTCCGTGTTTGGAAAAAGGCGAATATATTAATAAAATCTTCCTCAAATCGCAAGTTAAAACTTGAAGTTGCCGGAAGTATACTGGAACATATTACCCCCCAAGACCTTGTGAGGGGGACCCCCCTCCGGTGCTTCGGGGAGGTTTATCAGGAGAAGCTGCTCCATAGCCTGAGGGTATTCCTTAACAGGCTAAAGTAGAAAGACTTAAGTGGTAAAGAGG